>CAZPKZ010000014.1:10625-15638 GCA_964587285.1 uncultured bacterium
GGTCCCGTTTGAAATTCGGATCGTGCCGGACTCTCCGTCATCACAACCCTTGCAAATGATTCCACCCTGCCGCGCGCTAAAAAAAGCCTGAAAGGGCTCTTTTTTTCCGCATAAAACGCAATGCGTCAAAATGGGCAGAAGCCCGGCCTTTTCCAATACTTTGATTTCAAATACCCGAATGACATGGTTTGCGTGAGCCTGCTCAAGAAGAAGAAACGACCTTTGAAGCAGGTCAAAAATATCGGGGTGGGAATCGTGAACCCCAAACAGAACGTCGATCAATTCCGTAAAGTAACTCGCGTATGCGAATAAATCAAGACGGCTCCTGAGGGCGGCATGAGAGCTCAAAATGGCGGAATCAGAAATCAAGTGAGTGTCAGATTTCAACTTTTCATAATAAGCCACTGAAAGGTGCGTAAAGGGTTCGAATCGGACGGCAATCGGATTTTTCTCCTTTCTCACTCCTTTGGCCAGTCCTCTGATTTTCCCCTGATGACGAGTAAAGACCGTCACCAACAGAGACGTTTCTCTCAAAGGAACTCGTTTTAATACGATGGCTTCATCCCGCTTAATGGCCATGCTGAATGATTTCTCTTATCTGCGTATCAAACCGCTTGAGAAGCCGATCTTCCGAATATCGCATCATTTTCTGCGCGGCTTTAGAGTCATCCTTAAGCCCGTTTAGATGCAGGATCCCGTGCGCGATATACCTGGCAAGTTCATCCTCAAATGAAACCGCGAAGCGCTTAGCATTCACCTTCGCTTGCCGAGGCGCGATGACAACTTCTCCGAGAAAGGAGCGCGCATTTCTTAGATTTTTTGATGACGATGGGTTAAACGGGAAAGCCAATACGTCTGTCACACGGGAATGTTTCAAATAACGTCGATTTAAACGTTTGATCGCAACGTCTGAGACGAAAATGACGCTCAAAACCGTGTTTTGGAATTTGAGCTTCTTTAATATGAAGTGGGCTAAACGGCTTACGGCTTTCAGTCGAATAGGGGATCGCGCAGAAAAACGAGCTACGATGACTTCGTTTCGGTATTTGACGCTCCGGTATTTTTCCACATCCTACTTCCGCTCATGCAGCTCGTAGGCTTTGATGATATCCTGCACCAGCTTGTGGCGAACGACATCCTTTTCGTTTAAATAACAGAATTTGATACCTTCCACTTCATGCAGAATGGATTGGACTTCAATCAGGCCCGAACGCTTCCCGCTGGGAAGGTCAATCTGCGTAATATCTCCCGTCACCACACACCGGGATGAAAAACCAAGCCGTGTCAGAAACATTTTCATTTGCTCATGCGTGCAATTCTGGCCTTCATCCAAAATGACGAAGCTGTCATTTAACGTTCTTCCGCGCATGTAGGCAAGCGGCGCGACTTCGATGAGGCCTCGCTGAAGATAGCGGCTGGCTTCCTCAAAATCCATCATGTCATAAAGGGCGTCATAAAGCGGCCTCAGATAGGGATTAATTTTCGCGTATAAATCCCCCGGCAAAAACCCGAGGCTTTCTCCGGCCTCGACCGCAGGGCGCGTCAGGATAATCCGGGTCACTTTCTTCCGTTTGAGCGCATCAATGGCTGTGGCCATGGCCAGATAAGTTTTTCCGGTTCCGGCCGGACCAATGGCAATGACGATATCATACCGGTGAATCGCTTGAAGATAAGCTTCTTGATTCTTGCTTTTGGCCTTGATGATTTTACCCTTGTGAAAAAAACTGACCGGGCCTTTTTCCGCTGAAGCGTGCCCTTCATGCTGCCGTTTTGGATGTTCCTCCGCGGGCGCAGGGCCCGAGCTTTGATTCCCGTTTTCTCTGATTCGTTCCAATTCTGACATAAAAAATTCAACAGCAGAGGTGACGTTGCCCTTAGCGCCTGAAATCACAAGCCGGTGATTCCGGGCTGAAATTTTAACTTTAAACTTTTCTTCCGCAAATCGGAGCCTTTCATCCAGGCTCCCATATAATGAAATGGCTTCTGTGTCCGAACTAAGTTTAATTATTTTCTCCAACGTCTTCTCCTCTGTGTCAGGTCTTAATCTGAAGATGCAGTTCTTTCAATTGTTTCGGGCTTACTTTTGAAGGAGCCTCCGTCATCAAACACGTGCCCTTCTGCGTCTTCGGAAAGGCAATGACTTCCCGAATCGAATCAAGGCCCATCAGAAGCGCGCAGAGCCGATCCAATCCCACGGCAATTCCACCGTGAGGCGGGGCGCCAAACCTTAGCGCCTTCAGCAGAAAACCGAATTTCTCATCTGCCTCTTGATCGCTAATGCCGAGGCTCTTAAACACTTTCTTCTGCACCTCTTCTTGATGGATTCGGATACTTCCTCCGCCCACTTCCGTCCCATTTAATATAATATCATATGCGCGCGCGCTGACCTTCAAAGGCTCTTTTTCAAGGAGGGGCAAATCCCGCTCTTGGGGAGCCGTAAACGGATGGTGTACCGCGTCAATTCTCTTCTCTTCCTCATTCCATTGAAAGAGCGGAAAATCCACAATCCACGCAAATTTTAAATCGTTAGATTGATTGAGGCCCAATGGGCCAGCCAAATGATTGCGCAAAGCGCCGAGAGCCGTACAAACAGTCAGCCATTCGTCGGCAATGAAGAAAAGCGTATCGCCTGTTTTTGCTTCAAATAATTTTTTAAGCTGTTCTTGTTGATCCGATTTTAAAAACTTGGCAATGGGCGATTCAAAGCCCGAAGGCGTGATCTTAAACCAGGCGAGGCCCTTGGCCCCAAACCCTTGCACATAAGCAGTGAAGGCATCGAAATCTCCGCGCGAGAAATCTTTTCCGGATACTTTCAAACCTTTCATCACGCCCTTTTGTTTCACGACTTCCTGAAAAATTTTAAGCTCGGAAGCGGCTAAAATCGAAGTCGCATCTCGGAATTCAAGATCAAAACGGAGGTCGGGCTTATCAGAACCGAAACGATTCATCGCGTCTTGATAGCTCATACGGGGGAACGGAGTCTTAATGTGAATGCCGTACACCGCCTGCACCACACGCGCGAAGAATCCTTCCATGACGGAAATAATATCTTCTTCCGTCACAAAAGACATTTCCACGTCAATCTGAGTGTGCTCTGGCTGGCGGTCTGAGCGTAAATCCTCATCCCGTAAACACCGGGCCAATTGAAAATAACGGTCAAAGCCTGAAACCATTAAAATTTGCTTGAACAGCTGCGGAGATTGCGGAAGCGCATAGAAACTTCCGACTTCAAGACGCGCCGGAACCAAATAATCACGGGCGCCCTCCGGCGTGCTTTTGGTCAGCATGGGCGTTTCAACTTCAATAAATCCGTTTTCATCCAAATAATCTCTCGCGATTTTGTTAATCCGGTGGCGCATCTGAAGCCGCTTGAGCATCACAGGCCGCCTCAAATCGAGATAACGGTATTTCAGCCGGATTTCTTCCGATACGGCTGTATCATCCAGAATTTCAAAAGGAGGCGTCTCAGAGGTATTCAAAATTTCAATCTTATCTGCTTTAATTTCAATTTTTCCGGTCGGAATTTTTAAATTTTCAGTGCCTTTTGGCCTTTCGCTGACCACTCCGTGGACTCTCACCACATATTCGCAACGGAAGTTCTCGGCCGCTTGATTAAGATCACGGTTGCCCTCAGGATTAAATACGAGCTGGGTCTTTCCCCACCGGTCTCTCAGATCGATAAATATGACATTGCCATGATCCCTGCGTTTGTCGACCCATCCGCAAAGCGTTATGCTTTTGCCGATTTGCTTTTCAGTTAATTCACCGCAAGTGTGCGTGCGTAACATACTCAAAAGCCTTTAAATCCGTCCGCTAATTCATCAAGTTTGACGCGTTTTTGTACTCCGGTATCCATTTTTTTAACGCTGACTTCCCCTCGCTGCCATTCCTCTTCACCGATAATTAAAGCAAAAGCCGCCTTCAATTTATTGGCCCGCCCCAAATGACTGGAAATGGAGCTTTTCGAAAAAGAAAAATGCGCGCGCATTCCGCAGGCCGCAAGGCTGCGCGCGATCTTCCGATAAAAGCTGCAATTTTCTTCCCCATGCACGATGGCCGCGACATAAACGGTTTCCTTTAAGATAGGCTCTTCCAAAGAAATTCCTGCTTGCTTGAGAGCCATGAGAAGACGCTCGACACCGATGGAAAAACCGCTTGCGCCATAGGAGGGGCCTCCCAAATCATGAATCAGCAAATCATAGCGGCCGCCAGCCAAAATCGCATCCTGAGTTCCGAGCCCTTCAGCGCTCACCTCAAAAACGAGGCCGGTATAATAATCAAGCCCGCGCACCAACTTAGGCTCGACTTTAAAAGAAACTTGCGCTTCCTTAAGAAGTGAGCGCACCTTCTGAAATTCAGAGTCCGCGTTCTCCGACAATTTGAGCTTGGGAGCTTTTTCGATCCAAGGCTGGCAAGATTTTAATTTACAGTCAAAAATTCGGAGCACATTTCGCGTTAGCCGGTACTGGCAATCTTGACAAAGTTTTGCCTGAATTTCCTTAAAATAATTCGACAGATCAGCACCAAAGCGTTTTCGGTCTTCCTCGGAACCCAGATGATTGAGCTCAAGAAAATATTTTTTAAGCCCGAGTGACTCCAGAAAATCCTTCATCATGATGATCATCTCGGCATCATTAATCGGTGAATGTGTATTCAATGTTTCAATGCCAATTTGATGAAATTGACGTTTTCTTCCGGCTTGCGGCCGCTCCGCGCGAAAATAATAAAGAAAAAGCGGCTCTCCTTCTTTTATCAAATGATGTTCCAACACGGCGCGCACCACGCCCGCGGTCATTTCGGGACGAAGGGTCAGGCTTCTTTGGCCCCGGTCTTCAAAGGTATACATTTCCTTATGAACAATGTCGCTGGCTTCGCCGATCGAGCGTGAAAAAAGATCCGTGGATTCCAAGATGGGAGTGCGAATTTCACGAAAACCATAGGCTTCAAAATAAGTTTTTGCCTTTTGTTCGAGCGCCTGCCATTTTTCAATTTCAGGCGAGAAAACATCATCCA
>CAZPKZ010000015.1:0-15523 GCA_964587285.1 uncultured bacterium
GCGCGGGGACCTTTTGGTATTGCCGGGCGATGCTCCATGCGTTCGAGCCGAAACGCTTCAGGCGTTTATGCGAATGCATCAACGGTCATCTGCCCATGCGAGTATTTTGACGGCTGAATTTGAAAATCCGGCGGGTTACGGCCGCGTGCTTCGGCGCGGAATGAACGTTGTAGGAATTAAAGAAGACCTTGATCTTGCCCCGGCAGAACGGCGGGTCAAGGAAATTAATTCGGGGATTTATCTTTTTGATGCGCCGACGCTTTTTCGGCGGCTTCTGGATATTCAAAAAAATCGGAATAAAAAAGAGTACTATTTAACGGATATCATTGAGCTCCTTGTCCATAGCGGCGAATCCGTTCGAGGCCATAAGCTTAAAGATTCCAAAGAAATATTGGGCGTAAACACGAGAAGGGAGCTGGCGGCTGCCAATCAAGTGTTGAGCGAACGTGAGTTAGAGCGGCATTCAAAAGCGGGCGTCACGATTTTAAATCCCGCGCAGACCTCCATTCAAAAAGGCGTGACGATCGGGCGAGATACGGTGATTCATCCTTTTACATGGATCGAACGCGGTGTCGTGATCGGCGCGAAATGTGAAATTGGCCCGTTTGCCAAGATTCGATCGGGCACGAAGATTAGAGACCATGTTGTCATCGGCAGTTTTGTGGAAATCGTACGTTCGCAAGTGGGACATAAAACATTTGTGAAGCACCTCAGTTATCTGGGCGACGCCGAGATCGGGCGAAATGTGAATGTGGGCGCGGGTACCATTACGGCGAATTTCGATGGCAAGCGGAAACACAAGACCGTTGTGCGCGAGGGGGCCCTCTTAGGATGCAACACCGTTTTGGTGGCGCCCGTGACGGTTGGAAAAAGAGCCAAAACCGGGGCAGGCGCCGTCGTTTGTGCGGGGCACAGTGTGCCGGCGGGAAAAACGGTTGTAGGCATCCCGGCAAAAGTCGTACAAAAAAGTAAAAAAGGGTAAACCATGGGAAATCACAAAAATTCGAACGAGATCGGCAAGCAAATTTCCATTTTGACCGGAAACTCTAATCAAAATCTCGCCAAGGCGATCTGCCGGCTCCTAGGCGTTTCCTTAAGCCATGCGCTTGTGGACCGGTTTCCGGAAGGTGAAATTCGGGTTCAGATTCAGGATAATATCCGCGGCAAGGATGTGTTCGTGATTCAATCCACGTGCTCGCCGCCAAATGATCACTTGATGGAGCTTTTGATTTTGATTGACGCCGCGCGCCGCGCTTCGGCTTCTCGAATCACGGCTGTTCTTCCGTTTTATGGATACGCGAGGCAAGACCGCAAAGATAAACCGAGGGTTCCCATTACGGCGAAGCTCGTGGCCAATTTGTTGGTCAGCGCGGGGGCAAACCGGATTTTGGCGCTCGACCTTCACGCCGGCCAAATTCAGGGTTTTTTTGATATTCCCGTCGATCACCTTTATTCGATCAATGTATTCGGCAAATATTTCGCGAAAAAGAAACTTAAAAATTTAGTGGTCGTATCGCCCGACGTCGGCGGATTAAAAATGGCTCGCGCTTATTCGAAGGTGTTGAACGCCCAGCTTGCCATTGTAGATAAGCGGCGGGAAAGCGCGACTCAGACAAGAGCCATGAACATTATCGGAGAAGTGCAAAATCGAAATGTATTGATTGTGGATGACTTAATTTCAACCGGCAGTTCTCTGATCGAGGCCGTCAATGCATTAAAAGAAGCGGGTTGTCTGGATGTGTATGCGTCGATTGTTCACCCCATTTTGGTCGGCCCGGCGGTCGAGCGCATTCAGAAATCTGAGTTGAAAGAATTGATTGTTTCGGATTCTATTCCGCTATCTCCTGAAAAAAGGATCAAAAAAATTACGGTGCTTTCGGTGGCCTCTCTTTTGGGCGAAGCGATCAAGCGTATCCACGAAAACGCATCCGTGAGTTTTCTATTTCAAAAATCGGCTGTCGAAGCATAGAAGGCAGCTCCGTTTAATCTTACACGAAGGAAGGAAAAAAGAGCAATGAAGACAGTCCCTTTGAAAGCAAATCAACGCAACGGACTCGGCAAGCAGGAAGTGAAAAAGATTCGCTCACAGAAGCGGATCCCTGCCGTTGTCTATGGCCACGGTGTGAAGCCGACCGCTTTGGACGTGGCGATGGATGACTTTTTTCGCGCCATTCACACCAAGGCGGGAGAAAACGTGATCATCCAACTGGCTGTCGCCGGGGCCAAGGGTTTTGAGAAAACAGTCGTGATCAAGGAAATCCAGCACAATCCGGTTACCGACGCGATTGTGCACGTCGATTTCAATGTGATTTCATTGACTGAGAATATTAAGGTTAAAGTTCCGCTTCACATCAAAGGCGAAGCGCCGGGCGTTAAAGAAGGCGGCGTCTTGGATGTGGTGCATCATGAAATTGAAGTGGAGTGCTTGCCCACGAACATCCCGGAACGACTGGATGCGGATATTTCAACGCTCAATATTGGGGATTCGATCCATATTCGCGAAATTCGTTTTCCTGCCGGCGTTACCGTACTGCTTCCGGGAGACGAAGTGGTCGTCGCGATTCACGCTCCGAAAGCGGAAGAAGTTGCCGCGGCCGAGGAAGCTCCAAGCGAACCGGAAGTCATCGGTAAGGAAAAAGAAGCTGAAGGCGAAGAAGGAGCAGAAACGCCTGCTCCAGCCGCCGCTCCCGAAGCCAAGAAAGAAAAAGAAAAACCGGCTGAGAAGTAAAGCCGCAGGGACATTTCCGGGTGAAACTTATCGTTGGTCTCGGCAATCCTGGCAAAAAATATGAACGGACCAGGCACAATGTGGGTTTCCTCGTGGCGGATGCCTTGGTGGAGTCGGAAGGGAATCAATGGACGAAAGGAAGAGGGTCCGTTCAAATGAATAAAAAGCCGTTTCAAAACGGCAAGGCCGTTGTCGTGAAGCCGAATCTTTTTATGAATGAAAGCGGATTAGCAGTTCGAGAGGTCTTGGAACAATTTAATATTTCTTCCGAAAATTGTTTGGTGATTGTTGACGATGTAAACTTGCCGGTGGGAAAAATTCGTTTTCGTTCAAAAGGAGGCGCTGGCGGCCATCATGGCCTTGAATCCATCATTGGCGTCTTAGGCAAAGAAAATTTTCAGCGGCTCCGGATTGGTGTCGGAAGCGGAGACCTCAGCGGCCAAGATTTGACGGATTATGTTTTGGGAGGATTTTCAAAAGAAGAATGGGCGCTCGTTTTACCCCAAATCGAGAGGGCGCGCGATGCCGCGCTAGATTGGCTGATGAGCGATGCTGCCAAAGTGATGGAACGTTACAATCAGTAAGGCCTTTTGAATTCATTGTTATTTAAGCAAAGGCATGCTAAAATACCCCACTTTTTACCTGCAGACATAGAGAAGCTGAAAGAATTGATGAAAGGAAGGATTTGATTTGAAGACTTACGAAGCGCTTGTGATTTTTCCTTCCCAAGCCCTTGGGGAAGCATTGCAAGGAGGCGGGAAAAATGGGTTTGAAGAGACACTCAAAAAACACGAAGGAAAGGTCATCAGCCGAAGCGAGCTTGGAAAGCGGTTTCTAGGCTATTCGGTCAAAAAAACCCGGGAAGGGTATGTCGTTTCCTTTGTTTTTGAATTACCTCCCGCAAAAATGAGCGAGTTTAAAAGATCGCTTCAACTCGCTGAGGATATTTTGAAGTTTACGATCACGATCAAACCAAAAATCTCACTCGCCCGCGCTTCTCTAAAGCCCGTTTCAGCGGCCCACACGGTTCAGGCCGGTGAGAAATCTAAAGGTTACTCTCATGGCAGCGAGTTTAAATAGTGTTTTTCTGATCGGCAATTTGACGCGCGATCCGGAGCTTCGCTACATTCCTTCCGGCCAGGCTGTGACGACTTTCACCGTCGCCGTCAACCGGACTTATATGGCGAAGACCGGCGAAAAAAAAGAAGACGTTAATTTTATCCGCGTCGTGGTTTGGGCCAAGCGCGCCGAGATCTGTCACGAATACCTTCGGAAAGGAAGCCCGGTTTTTGTGGAAGGCCGGCTTCAAAGCCGAAGCTGGGACGCGCCGGACGGTACCAAGCGAAGCACGATTGAAGTCGTCGCGCAAAACGTTCAGTTTTTAGGCCGCGGCGGCGGAAAACAGGCCGGATCGCAGGAGGCGCCGGAAGTTTCGGGGCGCGAAGAAGCCATCATAGATGATTCTTTGGGTTCGGAACATCCTAAGGAAGGTTCCGTAGGAGTTGCAAAAGAAGAACTTCGTCCGGACGATGATGTCCCATTTTGAAAATCGTGATTGATTAGGCTGAAAAGGAGTAAAAATAAGTGGCTAGATTTACACGAGACAGAGATGAAAGGCCGGGACCGCGTTCCTCTGAAAGAGGCGCCGGCGGAAGGGGAGAAAGAGATCGAGACCGCCCCCGCGTTTTCCGAAAGAAAGTGTGCCGTTTTTGCGGAGGCAAAACCCCGTTGGTTGATTTTAAGGACGTGGAGTCCATACAAAAATTTTTGACGGAAAAGGGCAAAATTATTCCCCGCAGAATTACGGGCAATTGCTCGAAGCATCAACGGATGCTCGCCCGGGCGGTGAAAAGAAGCCGTCACAGCGCATTGATCGCTTTTCAAGCGGAGTAGACGATGGAAATTATTTTACTTGAAGATGTTGATAAACTGGGCAAAGCGGGCGAGCGGGTCAAAGTGCGCGATGGATTTTCGCGAAATTTTTTGATTCCCAGGCGGCTTGCGGTTCCGGTAACCGAAGGGGGTCTCAGGTTCCTTGAGGCGAAGAAAAAACGGGCCGAAGAAAAGCGCGCCCAGGAAAAATTGCAAGCGGCTCAACTGGCCGAAAAAATCGGAAAATATACCTGCACTCTGAAAGCCAAAGTGGGAGCGGAAGGCAAGTTATTCGGATCCGTTACACGCCAAGATATCTATGCGGCTCTTCATCACGAAGGGCTCGAAGTTGACAAACGCAAGATTGATCTTGTCGAGCCCATTCACCAAATTGGGGAATACCACGTTAAGATCAGGCTCCATTCAGAAGTGGAAGTTCAACTTAAAGTTGTCGTTAGCCAAGCCTAAAAGCTGTCTCATACAAAATTTACGTAGGGCAGGTTTAAACCTGCCCTACAGTGGAAAACAAGTCATGGACATTCAAGAAAGCCTCATTGAGAAAATTCCGCCTCAAAATTTAGAAGCGGAGGCGAGCGTACTCGGCGCCATGCTGTTTGCGCCCGAGGCGGTTTCGAGAGCGCTCGAAGTTCTCGAAGAGTCTTTCTTTTATTCCGAAGCCCATCGGATGATTTTCTCCGCCATGATTAATCTCTTCGACCGAAATCAAGCGATTGATTTGATCACGGTGACTGAAGAGCTGAGAAAGCATAAGCAGCTTGAGCTCATCGGCGGTGCCAGTTACTTGGCTCAGCTGACCGCTTCCGTTCCGACCGCCGCCAACGTCGAATTCCACGCCAGGATTGTCAAAGAGAAAGCATTGCTGCGCAACTTGATTGCGACGGCGACTCAAATTATCCAAGATAGTTTTGATTCCTCGACCGAAGGCTCCCAAATTTTGGACCGCGCTGAGAGAATGATTTTCGATATCAGCCAGCATCGGGTTGAGGGAAAGTTTATTCGCGTGAATGAAATTATTAAAGATTCAATCGAAGCCATCGACCGGCTTTATCAGCGTAAAGAACATATCACGGGTTTAGCGACCGGTTTTCATGATTTTGATACGAAGACCGCGGGCTTGCAATTTTCGGACCTCATTGTGATCGCGGGCCGCCCCTCTATGGGGAAGTCTGCGTTTGTTTCCGGCATCGCCGAACATGTCAGCGTCGTCCTCGGAAAGCCGATCGCTTTTTTCTCTTTGGAAATGAGTAAAGAGCAATTGGTGCAGCGTATGCTTTGTTCCCATGCCCGCGTCGATGCTCAAAAAGTCCGCACCGGATATTTATCCCATTCCGATTGGCCGAAGCTGACGAGCGCGGCAGGCAAACTTTCCGAGGCCCCGCTTTTTATTGACGATACCCCCGTAATGAACGCGCTTGAATTGCGCGCAAAAGCGCGCCGCTTGAAGGCGCAACACGGGATTGAGCTCGTTGTCGTGGACTATTTACAATTGCTTGACGGCGGCCGCTCGCGCGCCGAGAACCGCCAGCAGGAAATTACGGAGATCTCCCGCTCTTTGAAAGCCCTGGCACGCGAACTTCGCGTTCCGGTCATTGCGATCAGTCAATTATCGCGCGCCGTGGAACAGAGAACGGGAAACCGTCCTCAGCTTTCGGATCTCAGAGAATCAGGAGCGATCGAGCAGGATGCCGATTTGGTCGTATTCCTTTTCCGCGAGGAATATTACCATCCGACAGAGGAAAATCGGAACCGGGCAGAAGCGATCATCGCAAAACAGCGCAATGGCCCGACAGGTTCCGTGGATCTTCTCTTTTTGAAAGAGTGGACCCGATTTGACAATCCTGAGTTTCGCCGCGAGGATCAAGAAATTTATTAATCGATTCCAAAATTGGTAAACTGAATGCGCCCATCTCGGTTCCGCTTATTCATGATCACAGGCATGGCCGCGGCTTTTTTTGTCTTCGCGGGTCGAGGAAATGCCCAACCAAACGATCCCGCAAATCAATCCGAAGGACAAAATGTTTCTGGCGATGAAAAAGCCGCCCAGCCCCAAGAGCACAGCATGAAAGTGATTCGGATTGATGTGCGCGGCAATCAGGTGATTAGCACGAGTGCGGTTCTTAATAATATGAAAACACGGCCCGGTGTCGAATTGACGCAGCAAATGATTAATGAGGACGTCAAGCGGCTTTACGGAACAGGTTTCTTTCAGGATATTCGAATTGATGTGGAGGAATCGGCCGAAGGCGTGCGGTTGATTGTCGTCGTCGATGAAAAACCGGTTGTCCGCCGCATTGTGATTGAAGGGAATCAATTATTGAAGGAGCGCGACATCCGCAAGGAGTTAGGCCTCATCGAGGGACAGGTCCTTGACGAATTTTCTATCAAGCAGGGAATCAATAAAGTCAGAGACCGTTACGCGAATAAAGGCTTTCGTTTCGTCAAAGTAGATTATCGAGTTGATCGGGACCGGACGACGAAGGAAGTCACCGTATCGGTGATCATTCAGGAAGGCGTAAAATTTAAGGTGGCTCAAGTGCAATTCGACGGCGTCCAGTCCTTTAAACCGGGGCGGCTTTTAAGATTGATGAAAACAAAACCGCGCAATCTTTTTTTGCTGCGTTTCGGCACGTTTAAGGAAGAGCAATTTAAAGACGACTTGGACCGGATCACGGCTTTTTATCAGTCTCAAGGGTTTTTGGATGTCCTCGTCAGTTATGATTTTGAATATCTGGAAGCAAAGGGAAAAGGAAAAATCATCGTCAAAATTCAAGTCGTAGAGGGCAAGCGTTACCAAGCGGGGCGGATTGAACTTGAAGGAATCAAGATGCTTCCCGAAAGTGAGATTTGGCAAAGGCTCGAGATGCTTCCAGGCACGACTTTTTCGCAGCAGAGTTTGGCAGAGGAGATTCAAAGAATCCGGGATTTTTATTTCCGCTATGGTTATATGAATGTCCAAATCATTCCCGATGTCAATGTGAAGCGAGAAGACGGTAAAGTAGACGTCGGATACAAAATCAACGAAGGCGATCTTTATTTCGTGGATCAAGTGAAGATTAGAGGCAATACGAAGACCAAAGACATTGTCATTCGCAGAGAGCTTAGAATTCGGCCCGGAGATAAATTTGACGGAGACGCCCTTGATCGCTCCAAACAGCGGCTTGAAAACCTCGGTTTTTTTGAGGAAGTTTCGTACGATACAGAGCCCGCAACGGCCCCTAATCGCAGAGACATTGTCTTTAAAATCAAAGAAAAGCGGACGGGAGAACTTTCCTTTGGCGCCGGCGTCAGTTCCATCGATCAATTCGTGGGTTTCGCCGAAATTGCGCAGCGAAATTTCGATCTTTTAAACTGGCCCCGTTTCACGGGGGGAGGGCAAAATATATCTGTCCGCGGAAGATGGGGATCGATCACACGCGATTTTGCTTTTAGTTTTGAGGAACCTTATCTGTTCAACCAGCCGATTTCGTTTGGCCTGGATGCTTATGATGTGCGCACCGAAAACAGAAACGTGGACTTTAGAGAAGAACGGCTCGGCATCGGCCCGACTTTTTCCAAGGCGTTTACCGAGTTCATCCGCGCCGGCTTAGGTTATAAATTTGAACGGGTTGAATTGGATGAGATCTCAAGCGATGCTTCTCCGGACGTTTTGCTTTTTCAAGGCAAAACCTTGCTCAGCCGGTTGAAACTTTTCCTCAGCCGCGATACCCGGGACAATATCTTCTTTCCGACCAAAGGTTGGGTCACCGGTCTTTCCGGCGAACTCGTCGGCACGTTTCTGGGCGCGGATGAAGATTATTATATCCTGCAAGCGAATTCCACAAAGTACTGGAGTTTTCAAGGCGGCAAACATGTGATCGAATGGCGGGTCCGCGCGGGATTTTCCGACGACCTTGGTTCGGAGCAGGTTCCGGTTTTTGACCGTTTTTACGCGGGCGGTT
The DNA here is from genome assembly GCA_964587285.1 of uncultured bacterium. Lineage (GTDB taxonomy): Bacteria > Omnitrophota > Omnitrophia > Omnitrophales > Danuiimicrobiaceae > 01-FULL-45-10b. The sequence goes on from CAZPKZ010000015.1 coordinate 8,560, forward strand.
ACGGGACAGTCCGAGGATATAATTATAAGCGTGTCGGGCCGATCGAAGGAGGGAGCGCGATCGGCGGAACGTCCATGGTGATTGTGAATTTAGAATACACGTTTGCCATTCCCTATCTAGAGAATTTTAAAGGCGCTGTCTTCGTGGACGTCGGCGATGTGGAACGCGATACGTACAATATTGATTTCGGCGAGTTTCGCGTCAGCGTCGGACCCGGGATTAAGATTAACACTCCGATTGGGCCTGTTGCTTTCTACTACGGTTTACCCATTGTGAATCGAGATACGGAAGATAGGAACGGCCGGTTTGAATTTAGCTTAAGCCGTAGTTTTTAACAATTTCTAACGACTTATTAATTGTACGTCGAACGTTTGAGAAAGGAGTTTTTCATGTCGAACTGTGGAATTAGGAAGTATTTTTTGCCGCTCATCCTTATCGCTGTCTTCATGGTCAGTTTTTCGAGGTTTTCTTCTGCCGCTCCGAAAGAGAAAATCGCGACGGTGGATATCGGAAAAATTTTTGACGAATACGAAAAGACTAAAAAGCACGATCAGGAATTTCAAACCGAAGGCCGCCTTAAGCAGGAAGAGCGGGATGCCATTGTGCATGAGATCCGCCGGTTAAGGGATGAGCAGGCGCTCTTGTCTGAAGACGCAAAGCGAGATAAGCAGGGTGCAATTGATACCAAAATGAAAGAGCTCGACAGTTTTGACGAAGAAGTGCGTAAAACCTTGGGCGAGAAGCGCAATCAAGCGGTGCGCGAAGTATTTCAGGATATCGAAAATGTCATGACGCAGTACGGCGAACGGAAAGGCTACGACCTTATTTTTAACGACCGGGCGCTTCTCTACAAAAGCAAAGAATTTGACGTTACCAATGATATCTTGACCGAGTTGAACAATAATTATAAGAAAGGAAAAAAGCGCTAAAAGGCGCCGATTCATTTGATTTATGGATACGCAGAAAACGCTTCGGAAGGTTGTTGAGTTCCGAGGCCGAGGGCTTCACACCGGTTTAGAAGCTCAGGTGGCGATTAAGCCTGCCGATGCCGGGTCAGGGATCGTGTTTACCCATATTGACCAAGAGGGTTCGGCGACGACCTTTCCGGCAACCTCAAAATCCATTCACTTGGGTGAAGGACGGCAAACTTCACTCGGATCCGCGAAAGCCCGCGTTCGGACGGTCGAACACCTCATGGCCACGTTTCACGGCCTTGGAATTGACAATGCCGTGGTCGAAATCAAAGGCGAAGAAATTCCGGGCTTTGACGGCAGCGCGCGGTATTTCGTCGAAAAAATTCTGGAAGCCGGTGTCCTTTCACAAGATCAGCCTCGGGAATATTTATATGTGACTGAGCCGATCTATTTAGATGAAGGCGGGCAGTCCTTGATCGCGCTTCCTTATCGGGAAGGTTTAAAATTATCTTATTCTCTCAGTTATCAGCATCCGGATTTGCACGACCAGTTTTTTAGTTCCGTGGTCACACCAGAGGTATTTGAACGGGAACTTGCGCCGGCGAGGACTTTTTGCCTCAAAGAAGAAGCGGCGCTTTTAAAATCGCAAGGTTTTGGGCAAGGTGCCGATTGGGAGAATACGCTCGTTTTTGAAAATGACCGGCCCATTAAAAATACGCTTCGTTTTCCGAACGAAGCATGCCGGCATAAGGTGGCGGATCTTTTAGGCGATCTTTACCTGACCGGCCGCCCCTTAAGGGCGCACATTATTGCGTGCCGGAGCGGTCATAAGCAAAATATGAAATTAGTAGCCAAATTGCAGGAGACGTTCAACCAGGAGCATAGGGGGAGCAACGTTCCCATGAACAAACAGCAGCCGAATCCTAAGTCACGTCAGTTGGATATCAATGAAATCCAGAAAATCATTCCGCATCGTTACCCTTTTCTTTTGGTTGATCGAATTATTGATCTCGTGCCCGGTGAGCGGGCGGTTGGGATCAAGAATGTTTCTATGAATGAATATTACTTTCAAGGCCATTTTCCGGGCCATCCCGTGATGCCGGGCGTTTTAATTCTGGAAGCGTTGGCTCAGGTGGGAGGCGTTTTGATGTTGAGCCGGCCCGAAAACCGGGGCAAACTCGCTTATTTTATGACGATTGAAGATGTGAAATTTCGTCAACCGGTTCATCCGGGAGATCAGCTGCGCCTTGAAGCGGAAGTCATCAAGATTCGTTCCAAAACAGGCCAGTGCCGCGGCAAAGCCTATGTCGGCGATAAACTGGTTTGTGAAGCAGAGGTGAAGTTTGCCCTCGTGGAATCAAACGCATGAAGGTTGAAACTCGCAAGTCCTTTATCCATCCAACCGCCATTATCGATCCGGAGGCCGAATTAGCTTCCGGAGTCACCGTCGGCCCTTATTCCATCATCGAAGCTAACGTTTCGATTGGCCAGGGAACCATCATCGGAGCTCGGGTCACCATCGAAGGCCATACGACCGTCGGCAAAGAGAACCAGATTTTTACCGGCGCTGTGATCGGAAGTGTCACACAGGATAAAAAATATCAGGGAGGCGTCACTTACCTGAGAATCGGTGACCGCAACAAAATCAGAGAATATGTCACCATGAATCCTGGGACCGAGGATGGTTCCGAAACCGTTGTCGGCGATGACAATTTGATTATGGCTTATGCGCATATTGCTCACAATTGCGCCATTGGAAATAAGACGGTGATTGCAAATGCGGGGACTTTAGCCGGGCATGTTGTTATCGAAGATCGAGCCGTCATCGGCGGACTTTCCGGCGTGCATCAGTTTGTGCGCATTGGCTACATGTCCATCATGGGTGGCAATTCCAAGGCCGTTCAAGATATTCCGCCTTATGTTATGGTTGACGGGCATCCGGCGAAAGCTTATGGACTTAATGTAGTGGGTATGGAACGGGCGGGGGTTTCTAAGGAAGAAAGACTTCTTTTAAAACGGGCCTTCAAAATTATCTTTCGTTACCGTCTTTCCACGAAAAACGCCATTCAAATTCTCAAAAATGAGCTTCAAGCATCGCCTGCCGTGACGCGTCTTATTAAGTTCTTGGAAAACTCAGAACGTGGAATCTGTAAGTAGTTTATTTTAAAAGACTTAAGATAACTTTCCTTCATTCACCATTTTAGTTCTTCTACATTTTTGTATCTATGGTACAATTAACAAATTTGTAGACCTGCCTGGGGAGGCTTCTCTACTTCTTTATGAATCAAACGTTTGGATTAATTACGGGGAATGGACTTTTGCCCGAGCTCACTTTAAGGGAAGCCAAGCGGGCCGGCCACCGCGTCGCTGTTTGCGCGATTCAAGGGGAGACAGATCCTTCGATTGTCCGGCCGGCGGATGCAATCCATTGGATCCGCTTAGGCCAGCTCGGCAAGATCATCCATTTTTTCAAAGCCGAAGGAGTACGCCAAGCGGTCATGGTGGGAAAGATTACGAAGACCAATTTATTTCGCGGCGAAGTGAGGCCCGATTTGGAAATGATCAAAGTGCTCGCAAAAGCTAAAAATCATTCGGATGATTCTCTCCTGGGCGGTATCGCAAATCATTTGAAGTCGAAAGGAATCGAGATTTTAGACTCCACCTCTTTCTTAACCGAAGACTCACTTCCGAAAAAAGGAGTCCTGACGGATCGAAAACCCTCTAAGACCGAACTGGCTGATATTGAATTTGGCTGGAGGATAGCCAAGGAAATGGGGAAGTTGGATATTGGACAGACCGTCGTTGTAAAAAACAAAGCCGTTTTGGCCGTCGAAGCGATTGAGGGTACGGATGAAGCGATTCGGCGGGGCGGCGTTCTGGGTTCAGGAGATGTCGTGATCGTGAAGGTCGCGAAGCCAAATCAGGATATGCGTTTTGATGTGCCGACGGTTGGTTTAATGACGCTCGATGCGATGATCCGGGCAAAAGCGCGAGTGTTAGTTTTTGAAGCAGGCAAAACAATTGTTTTGGACCGAACACGCCTGATTGAGAAAGCAAATGAACACAAAATGACGATGATCGCGAAGGAATCTTGAATCGATGAAACAGAATGGCGTCAAACCTCAAGTCAAAGAACTGACCGCCTTAACAGAAATCTCAAAGGCCATTTCCTCATCGCTTGATTTGAAAACGGTCATGCAAAATATTTTGAATATTTTGCATGAATATTTGGGCATGGAGCGTGGAACGATTACGCTTTTGGAGCCTGAAACCAAAGAATTATCGATTGAAGTAGCCTGCGGGCTTGATCTTGAGGAAATCAAGCGCGGGCGTTACAAAATTGGGGAAGGAATTACCGGAAAAGTGGTGGCTGCCGGCGAGCCGATTGTGGTCCCAAACGTAGGAAAAGAACCTCTTTTCTTAAACCGCACCAAAGCGAGGGACAACGTCGCAAAGTCAAACATCGCATTCATTTGTGTTCCCATCAAACTGGAAGACAAAACCGTCGGTGCTCTCAGCGTCGACCGCCTATTCCGTGAAGAAATTTCATTTGATGAAGATGTCAGGCTTCTCATGATTATCAGTTCGATGATTGCCCAAGCGGTGAGGATACATCAATTAGTTGAAAAGGAGAAAGAATCACTAACGACAGAAAACCTGCGCTTGAGGAGTGAGCTTAAGAAAAAGTTTCATCCCATTAATATCATCGGTGAAAGCAAGCGGATGGTCGACGTTTATTCTTCGATTGATCTTGTTTCGACGACAAAAGCGACCGTCATGCTCCGTGGAGAAAGCGGAACCGGAAAAGAACTTGTCGCGAAGGCTATCCATTACCATAGCGATCGAGCGGACAAGCCCTTCATCAAGGTTTCTTGCGCCGCGCTTCCGGAGACTCTTTTGGAAAGCGAGCTTTTTGGATATGAAAAAGGCGCTTTTACGGGGGCGGCGGCGTTAAAACGCGGCCGGTTTGAACTGGCCCACACGGGAACTCTGTTCTTAGATGAAATCGGAGATATTCCGCTTTCGACACAGATCAAACTTTTGCGCGTCCTTCAAGAAAAGGAATTCGAACGATTGGGCGGCGTGGAAACGACCCGTGTTGACATTCGTTTGATCGTAGCGACCAATAAAGATTTGGAATACGAAGTCCAGCAAAGCAGATTCCGCGAGGATCTTTATTACCGGCTCAATGTGATCCCAATTTTTCTTCCGCCTCTGAGAGAACGGAAGGAGGATTTGCCTCTTTTGGTCCAGCATTTTTTGAAAAAAGCCAATGAAGAAAACGGCAAGCAAATCAAACGGGTCTCGGACGAGGCTTGGGAATATATTATGAACTATTCCTGGCCGGGCAATGTCAGGGAAGTGGAAAATGCCATTGAGCGGGCTGTCATTATGTGCAAGGGTGAGGTGATCGGAAGAGAGCATTTCCCTTTTGACTTAAAAGCCATCATTAAACCGGTGGATGGCCACGCCGGGATTCAAAACGGTGAGAGCCAAAATTTGACCCTTGCAGTTGAGGGTTTAGAAAAACAGCTTCTTTCAAGGGCTCTTGAAAAGTCGGGCGGCAATAAAAGAAAAGCCGCCCGGCTGCTTGGGATTACCGAACGGATATTAGGATATAAAGTTAAACAATATGCATTGTTTTAAGTAAACAAAATTGTAGAGTTCTACAATATTGTTTTATTTTTTCGCTCTCGGCTTCTTAGATTCGATGCTCCTAAAAAAAGTTTCCTGCTTATAGCCAATTGTAAATTTGAATTGGCATGCCAATTGCTAAAGTAGCTCTACAGTAATCACACTTTTACTTAAGAGGAGAAAACAAAAGATGGATCCAAAAATAATGGCAGATACACTCTGGGTTCTGATCACGGCAATGCTCGTGTTTTTTATGAACCTAGGTTTTGCATGCGTTGAAAGCGGTTTTGCACGCAGTAAGAATTGCGTTAATATTCTTTCCAAAAATTTTATCGTCTTTGCGGTTTCGACCGTTTCCTTTTGGCTGATTGGCTGGGGGTTGATGTTTGGAGATGGGACCCCTTATTATGGCCTTCAAGGGCTTTTCATGTTAGGAGGAGCAGACAACAGTCCGGCAACAGGCGATACTTACAGCGGCGTTTATAGCGCTATCAACTGGACAGGTGTTCCTTTATTGGCCAAGTTTTTCTTTCAGCTTGTGTTCGCAGGAACCGCCGCGACCATCGTGTCAGGAGCCGTAGCTGAAAGAATCAAATATCTTTCTTTTATTTTATTCTCCTTTTTACTCGTTGCTTTTCTATATCCTGTCACAGGACATTGGATTTGGGGAGGCGGCTGGCTTGCGAAACTCGGGATGTGGGATTTTGCTGGCTCTACCGTTGTTCACTCTGTAGGAGGGTGGGCAGCATTGGCCGGCGTCTTAGTGTTGGGGCCTCGATTTGGAAAATATGGACCCAACGGCAAAATCAATGCGATTCCCGGACATAGTTTACCTTTGGGTTTGATCGGTTGTTTTGTCCTCTGGTTGGGTTGGTTTGGATTTAATCCGGGCAGCACGATGGCAGCTGATCCGCGCTTGATTTCACATATTTGCGTTACGACCAATATGGCTGCCGCAACGGGTATCCTAGGTGCAACTATCGCATCCTGGATTCTGCTGAAAAAACCTGATTTGGGAATGACGATCAATGGTTGTTTGGCGGGTTTAGTGGCCATTACGGCACCCTGCGCATTTGTTAGTGTCGGAAGTTCCGCGTTGATCGGATTAATTGCCGGTTTCTTAGTTGTCGCTGCGGTTATCTTGTTTGACAGGGCTCATATTGATGATCCAGTCGGTGCGCTTTCGGTTCACCTTGTGAACGGTGTTTTTGGAACGTTTTGTGTGGGACTCTTTGCACAAGACTGGGTGAGTCCGAACACAACGGGAAACGGCTTTTTCTACGGAGGCGGCACGAAACTTCTGACTTCCCAATTGATCGGGATCGGAGCCGCCGGAGCTTATACGTTTGTCGCCGCTTTGATTTTCTGGCTTCTCATCAAGGCTTTTGTAGGAATTCGTGTGAGCCTTCAAGAAG
>CAZPKZ010000016.1:0-15274 GCA_964587285.1 uncultured bacterium
TTTCACCTAAGGCCGCATGACTCAGTTCAGCAAGTTTAACAGGTATATCTTCCAACGTTTCCCGGAGGGCGTATATTTCCCTATCCCATTCTTGGATTTCTTGAAGGACTTGAAGGTCGTGTTCTATCATGGATTCCATAGATCGATCAGGTAATCGTAAGCGCCATCAAAGAGGCGATGAGTAAAAAAGCATTATAGAGAAGAGGCTCAAACACCGCAAGCGTTTTAAAAACGCTGACTGCGAAGTTCGATGCCGAGGCGGCTTAAAGCAATAAACTCTTGGGTCGTTAAGTCTTGATCGGTTGTTTGGGAAATTAAATGGCGGGAGACTCTCGGCTCGATTTCAGGAACCGTGACGGCGGGAAAACGGAAACGTGTTTGATTTAAACAGCCCATAAAGGAACGCTGCCTTGCGCTTGTGCCTTTTTCAAGAAGCAAATCGGGATTGACCTCAAAGTCCTCATCTTCGTTCCAACCTAAGAATCCCAAGTCACTACCAAGATATTGGGAAACGATCGCATTCAAACCTTCGTAAACTGCTTCCCAGACACTTCCTGCTTTCCGTCCGGTGAGTAAAATGGAACATCGAAGGGCCGGATTTCGAGCCAAACAAAATTTAATAAGTCCATAGGTCCGCTGAATCTGAGCTAAATCGGTCTGTGCGATAAATATACCATGATCTAAAATTTCCAAATAATCAGATTTCGAAACATGAACGGGAAAAGAATCAAGAACCATCATCGCTTTTTTAGAAGAAGGCATCGAATCGCTGAATCGTCCCGAAACCATCTGAGGTTGCGTCATCGCCTCAAACTGATCGATGGGCATATGAGCAAATGCCATTCGGTCGGCCGCCGGATGAAAACGAAGCGGGGGAACTTCACTGATGCTTTTCCAATCGGGAAGGGGTAAAGCTTCGCGAAACGCGCCGTAGCGCAATTCACTCGGTGCAATCGATAAAAGCAAAGTCTCTTCAAAATTCGACTTTAAATGATCAAGTAACCGGACTAAATTGGAGGGTTGGAAAACGCCGCTGGCATCCAAAAATGAAGTGCAAATATATTCGGGCACCTCTAGATCAGCTGGGAAGTCCTCAGAGGGCGGTTCGATGGCAAAGGCCGCCGCACGTTTTTTGGATTGAACTTCCGAACACCCGCTGAAAAACTTCGAAAGGTCAGCAAGTCCCCGTTTTAGTTTCCGCTCGTTCTTCATATGCCGCTTGTACGTTTTCTACCGTTACGACTGAATCAAATCCGCCATGTGGGTTAGGTTCTGTCCATTGATTGAAAGGATCGGTTTGCCAGACATCATCCGCTAAAAACTTATAATGGTACGTTCCCGAATGAAGAGGAATAATCTTTTGCCAAAGGCCCAATGCCGTATCCACCAAAAGCATCGGTTCGGCAATCCAACGGTTAAAATCGCCCGCGATCAAAACTGAAGAAGCTTGCGGTTTCACAACTGAAAACAAAATGCCGCCTAATATTTTTTTTGGTTTTGCTTCGTTAAGATCCAGTACGCCTTGGCTTTCAAGCGAAAAATGCCCTTCCGTTACTGCCGACGGTTCCGGACTCTGTATATCCACCGGGCTAAGCGGCAATATCAAGTCATGAGAATCTGCTGGCGCAGGATCGGCTATGGTTTCTTTTATGTCTTCGGCTTGGTGTGCCATCTGCCAAATGAGACCGCGCTCAATCACTTCAATGGCCAGCCCCATATAATTTCGAAATCCCACAGATTCGCGGTCGAAATCCACGATGCTCTTCCCGCTAGCGGCCGCTTCCTTCAAGCGAATGTTCTCATCGATCGTGCATATAAACATCTGCTCTTTAAAATGTTTGCGGACTTCTTCTTGAATTTCGCGCGAAAGTTTAATCCGCTTCTCGAATCGCGTCATGAGAGCATGGATCCTGATTTTTCGATTTTCATTTTTTTGGACGGAATCGAGCGTCTCAAATATTTTTGCCAGCCCATGGAGTGAAAAAAACGAAGGTTCAATTGGGATGATCACTTCCCCCGCTGCGGAAAGCGCGTTGAAAGTGAGCAGTCCGAGATTGGGTGGAGAATCGATCATGACATAATCATAGGTATCTTCCAACTGCGCAATTCGGCTGGCGAGGCACTTTTGATTATATTTTTGAGGATTTGTTCGTTCTTGTTCTATTTGACCTAAAATAACGTGCGTCGGAATCAGAGATAAATAGTCATTGACGGGAAGGATCAGTTCTGAAATGGAGGATAAGCCGTCTTGAAATAGATCATAGCTGGTTTTGTCCAGAAACTCTGCTTTGATGCCGAGGCCGCAAGTGGAGTGACCTTGAGGATCCAAATCAATCAACAGCACCCTTTTCTGAAGAAACGCAAGCGAGGCGGATAAGTTAATCGCTGTGGTCGTCTTCCCGCAGCCGCCCTTTTGATTGGCAATCGCAATCGTTCGCATGAGACAGTCCACTCCCTCTTGAATTGTCGCTTTGAGAGCTCGTCATTAAGAGAGTATGTATAAAGCCATGCACTTGGGTCAGGCTTATGATCGTTTGATTATCGGCTTAAAGGAATGGCCTCTTAAGGAAGATATACCAAAAGAATCAACTTGGTGGAAGATAAATAGAGGTTTAAGTCGTTTCTTTATAAGGGGTTAAAACTTGATGAGGTCTTCAATGCTGACGACGCCGATCACTTCGCCGCTTGCGCTGATCACCGCTCCGTAAGAGGCATGTTTTGATTGCAGCAGGAAAATCGCTTTTTCCGCGGTAGTGTCCTGGCTGATAAAAAGCGGGGCTTTGAGATAATCAGAGAGTGTTTCATCTTCATTCTCTTGAAATAAAACGTCAAAAACATAGACGACGCCGACAATGAGCGAGGGGATTTCTTCATACACTAAAATGGCATGAGTTTTGGTGCGTCTAGCCACTTCTTTAATATCCTTGACTTTATCCGTCAAAGAAACTTTTGGGAATTTTTCAACCGGGATCATGACTTCTTCAACACGGAGAGACCCTAAATTCAAGATCGTATCGATCAGCTTCTTCTCATGATCCAACAAAATACCTCCCTTCGTGCTTTCCTCAATGATATAACGAAATTCTTCACGAGTAACGAACGGGCTTCGCTTCATGTCAGATGCCGTAGCTGAAATGAGAAAATTGGTTATTACCATCAAAACTTTTGAAATGTGGCTGAACAAGCGGTCCACAAAATTAAATAGAAACGCGAAACGGTATATAAAATCGTCCGCCTTATGACGAAACCAATCTTTCGGAATAGTCTCTGCAAAAATGATGATTAAAATAGAAAGACCTAAAGCTATCAGCCATTCTTGATCCACGTGAAAGAACTTTTCTAAAAGGTAAGTAAACAGACCTATCATCGTCACGTTCATCAAATTGTTTCCAATCAACACGGTGGTCAAAAACCGTTTCGGGTCCTGATGAAAACGCATAATAATCCTGGCGCGAGGATCTCCCTCGTCCGCCAAATGCCTCAATTTCAGTTTATTGCAGGAAAGATAGGCCATCTCGAATCCAGAAAAAAAAGCTGAACCGATAAACGCGAGAAGGGCAATCAATAAAATCGTTATCATACTATTTCTTGATTTCCACTTTAAGAATACGCTGATGAAACATTTCTTTGATATAAAATTCGACTCCGTGCCAGCGAAAAGACTCATGCTGTTTTGGAATCCGACCGAATTGCTCAAGCAGCCAGCCATTTAATGTTTCGCTTGCCTCCGATTTCAGAGAAAGACCTAAAGTCTCGTTTGTCTCATGAAGGCTGGTCTTTCCATGAACCAAAAAACGCCCTTCGCCTAAATTCCGAATCAGTGGATCCGTTTTTGCGTATTCGTCGTAAAACTCGCCAAAGATTTCCTCTAAAATATCTTCGAGCGTCACAAGACCAGCCGTCCCTCCGTATTCGTCTACGCAAATTGCAACGCGCTCACCTTTTTTCTGAAATTCCTCAAGCAATTCGTCAATCGGTTTTGTTTCGGGCATGTAGTAGGGCGGTTTAATCAGGCTTTTAAGTTCCGCATTGCGATTGAGCATAAATTCTTGAGTTGAAATAACACCCAGTAAATTGTCGAGTGACTTTTCATATACGGGAAAATGTGAGAAATGAAACTGCTTGATCAACACCGCCAATTTTTGGTGACCCTCGTCAATACCAAAAGCAATCAGATCTGTCCTAGGCGTCATGATTTCACGAATAGCCCGATTTCCTAAATTAATTAGATTATGAATCATTTCACCTTCCTCCGGCCTAATGGTTCCTTCTTCTTCTCCGATACGAGCCAATGCCTTAAGTTCAGTTTCTGAAATAAGATCGGCGTTTTTTTTAACATCTCGCACTAAAAATGACAAAATACCGTCTGTCACCCAACGAACCAAGCGGCGAATCGGATAAAGAATGCGAGCAAGAAAATCAAGCGGTATAGCAGAAATGAGCGCCACTCGTTCGTCATGCCGAATTGAAAAAATCTTGGGGGTCAACTCGCCAATTATCACAAGGACAAAAGTGAACACGGCAATCGTCCAACCAATACTGCTTGAGCCGAATAACTCAACCGCCATAACTATTACCATCGTCGTTGCCATAGTATTGACCACCATGTTTCCGATCAAAATCGTGATCAGTGTCCGACGGGGCCTTTCCAAAAGTGTGCTGATGGTTTTCCACACCTTGGGATGCTGGGTGCTTAAGCGTTTCTTCTCAAGCTTAGAAAGAGAAAAAATGGCGGCTTCGGAACCTGAAAAAAAAGCTGAAAAGGCAAGCAGAACAGCTAAAGAAACAAGTTGGGGAAATAAATAAACCATAAACGATTAGCGATAGAGTTGATGTTTATGAATATAATTGTTAACGGCTTCTGGAACCAATGATGCCAACGATTCGCCTTTTCTTAAGCGCCTTCGAATTTCAGTAGAAGAAATATCCAACGGGACGAAATCAAGGAATTCAACTCCGCGATGCAAATTCTTCGTATCAAATCCGGGACGCTTTGCGACTACAAAATGCGCGAGAGAAAAAATCGCATCAATATTTTTCCATTGATCTAATGCTTTTCCCCAATCACCGCCCGTAATGAAAAAAATTCCATTTGGCTTTGGAAATTGCTTTCGGAACTCACGAAGGGTATCCACGGTGTAAGAAATTCCTTTGCGTTTTAATTCACAGTCCGAAACTTCCAGCTTTGGATTTCCTTCGACTGCGAGTTTTGCCATTTCAAAACGGTCCTTCGGAGAAGCTACCCATTTGCTTTTCTTATCGCGTAACGGGTGCTGGAAAGCGGGAACAAGTAATAAGCGATCCAACGCCAATTGGTTCACAGCCGCACGCGCCAATGCCAGATGCCCTTCATGGATGGGGTCAAATGTCCCACCCAAAACACCGATTCGCAGCGGACGCTTTAGATTCATCAGGTTCGAATTTGACCCGTTCCGTGAACCACGTATTTATAGGAGATTAATCCCTCAAGCCCCATCGGGCCCCGCGCATGAACCTTGTCCGTTGAAATCCCGATTTCAGCGCCAAAGCCGTATTCATTTCCGTCAGAAAATCGCGTGGAAACATTCACCATCACGGAAGAAGAATCTACCTTGGAAACGAATTTGCGCGCCGCATTTGAATTGCGCGTGACGATGGAATCGGTATGCGCCGACCCGTACGTTTGGATATGCCGAATGGCCTCATCAATGTCGCGGACCACACGGATGGAAAGAATTTTATCCAAATATTCCGTTCGCCAGTCCTGCTCGGTCGCTGGTTTAATTCCGGGCAGTATTTTTCGCGTCATCCGATCGCCCCGAATTTCGCAATCTGCTTCTCGAAGCATCGCGCCGTAAGGAGGTAAAAATTTACGGGCGACGGTCTGATGGACCAAAAGCGTTTCCATCGCGTTACAAACACCTGTCCGCTGACATTTGGCATTGAATGCGATCTTAAGCGCTATCTTCAAATCGGCGTCCCGATCGACGTAAACGTGGCAAATTCCTTTGTAGTGCTTAATCACCGGCATTCGCGCATGGCGCGCCACACGCCGAATCAAAGCTTCGCCGCCCCGGGGAATTGCTAAATTAATTAAATCTTCCAGTTTCAAAAGTTCGTCAATGGCACGCCGGTCTAAAACCGGGACCAATGAAACGGAATCTTGGGGGATACCATGACGCCTCAAAACTTGCCTGTAGACTTCGACAATTGCCCGGTTAGAGTGTATGGCTTCGCGCCCGCCTCTTAATAGAACGGCATTGCCGCTTTTCAAGCATAAGGAAGCGCACTCTGAAGTGACATTCGGCCGTGATTCGTAAATGATCAAAATGACGCCTAAAGGAACGGAGACTTTGGAAATCCGAAGGCCATTAGGACGGCGCCAGCATTTAATCACCTTTCCGATCGGGTCTTCCAGTTTGGCCACGTCGAAAACCGCTGTTGCCATTTGACCGATCCGTTTTGAATCCAGCATGAGCCGGTCAATCATCGCATCCGCAAGTTTCGTTTTCTTTGCGGCTCTGATGTCCTTTTGATTAGCTCTTTGAATTTGACGGGATGACTTTTTTAAACGGAGAGCGATTTCATTCAGTATTTTCTGTTTCTTACCTGAAGGAAGTTCGGCTAAGACGCGTGATGCCGCCTGAGCTCTTTCAGCGTATTGTCTTAATTGCTTTTTAAGTTCCATGCTGCCCTAAGAAAACCAGATGATTACGATGAATCAACTCATCCGTTCGCTTATACCCTAAAATTGAATCAATTTCTTTTGTCTTTTTTCCTTTTATTTTTTCCACTTCTATCCGCGAATAATTGATTAGCCCCCGGGCAAACGCATCGCCTTGCTCATTCGCCAATTCCACCACATCTCCAACCTTAAAATTCCCGGAACAACGCAATACCCCGCTTGAAAGTAAACTTTTATTTCGTTCTGTTAAAGCGCGATAGGCGCCGTCGTCCACAATGACGGCACCTTTTGAAGACGCCGAGTGTTCGAGCCATCTTTTTTTGGCGCTCGCTTTCCGTTCGCTTGGATAAAATAACGAACCAACTTCTTCCCCTTTTAAAATCCGGTCAAGAGTCCCCTCATCCCGTCCATTGGCAAGGACAATCGGAATGCCGGAACGCATCGCAATGCGAGCCGCTTCCAACTTGGTTTTCATGCCGCCGGCGGTTTTCTCACTCCGCTTGGGATAAACATGAGCCGTATACTCTTTTAATTCCTCGGAAGAGCGGATTTGTTTGATTAAAGTTTTGTCCTTCAAATAAAGTCCGTCGATATCGCTTAAAAAAACTAAGAGGCTTGCCTCAATCATCCCGGCCACGTGTGCCGCTAATATGTCATTATCGCCAAATCGAATTTCTTCGGTCGCAACCGTATCGTTTTCATTGACGATCGGTACGGCACCCATGTTCAGAAGCGTTTGAACCGTTTTTTTTGCGTTGACGTAACGCTCTCGATCGTGGATTTCATCCCGCGTCAGGAGAATTTGGGCGGCATGAAATCCCGTGCTCGAAAACGCAGCCTCATAAGCTTTCATTAATTTTCCCTGGCCGATCGCCGCGCAAGCTTGAAGCTCAGGCAGCGCCGTGGGCCGTTTGGTTCGCTTCAAGGTATCCATGCCCAGCGCAATCGCGCCCGAACTCACCAAAACGACTTGGATCTTTCGCTTGAGAAGACCGGCTACCTGCGAAACGATATTCTCCATTTGACGGGCTGAAAAATGCCCTTCATCTGTGCTCAGAGAACTGGTACCTACTTTAATAACCCAACGTTTGGCTTTATGAAGCTCGTGTCTCATGAAGAACTCCCAAATGGCGCTCGGCGTCTTTCATTAAACGATCAACGCCAACCCCTGACTTTGCGGAAATAAAATACACCTTTTCGACGGCCGGGAAAACTTTAGCTTTCTGTGCGCTTTTCGCTAAAAGGTCGGATTTATTAACAACCACAAAACGCGGAATGGATTCAAAAACTGGATTAAAGCGCGTCATGGTATCCAACAAGATATTGTAACCCGATTTTAAATCGCTTGAAAACTCAGATTTTGGATCCAAGATTAAAAAAATGAGCCTCGCGCGTTCTAAATGCTTCAAAAAATGCGTGCCCAGTCCCCGCCCTTCCTCGGAAGCCTTGTAAATCGCGGGCAACTCGCACAAACGGAACTGATTAAAATGGCTTCGATAAGTTCCCATTTGAGGAGCCTTTGTCGCAAAGGGATATTCCGTTTCCAAAACACCCGCTCCCGTCAACCGTTTCAAGAGAGTCGTCTTTCCGGAATTGGGGAGCCCGACTAAAAAAATATCCGCAATGATTTTTAAAGAGAGCAGAAGCTCAAGTTCCTGGCTGTCGCCTCCTTTAATTGTCGGAAACCCGGCGTGGTTTCCGTAGCCGCCTTTGCCGCCTTTTACCGCAATAACTTCTTCCCCAGCGTGCACCAAATCTCGAATCAAAAGATGATCTTTCTTGTTGTAGATGGTAGTTCCGCATGGAACTTTGACAATAAAATCCGAACCCTTTCGGCCATACTGATTGCTCCGGGATCCGGCTCCGCCCGCTTCGGCCTCAAAAACACGTTTCGATTTGAGCGCAAATAAATCACCCGTTTGTGCATCCGCCCTCAAAATCACATCCCCCCCGTCGCCGCCGTCGCCGCCGTTGGGAATGCGTTTGCGATCCGACCGCTTGATAAAACTTTCACATCCGCGTCCTCATCGGCCTGAACAGACGATCACGGTGACTTCATCAATAAACATAACGCTCCGAAAAATTGGTTGGATGCTTCAAAACAAAAAGGCTGAGTTGGGCTTATTTACCCTTCTCAGCCTTCCAAAAATTCGCTTTGAAATTAATTGCTTAGAACTAAATAAACGGTTCGATTTGGTTTGAAATGCACGACACCATCGCGAAGGGCAAAAAGCGTATCGTCGGCGCCGCGCGCCACATATCTGCCGGGCTTAAACCGCGTGCCGCGCTGACGAATCAGAATCGCGCCGGCATTCACCCGCTGGCCGCCGTAGGTTTTAACACCCAACATCTGCGGGTTGGAATCGCGGCCATTCGTTGTGCTCCCCTGACTTTTTGTATGCGCCATGATTTACTCCGCTTGAATACTCTTCACGCGCAAACGAACCATATTTTGTCGGTGGCCCTTTTTGCGCTTATAATTTTTTCGACGTTTAAATTTAAAAGATATCACCTTTGGCAGCTTCACGGCGCCAAGAACTTCGCAAGTGACTGATGCTTTTGAAACAAAAGGCTGCCCTACTTTTGTTTTGCCGTCTCCATGAATCAAAAGCACTTGATCCAGCTTCAACTCTTTCGCCTCCAGGCTTTTGCCTTTGGCGGGAGCGATCTTTTCAACTTCAAATACGCTATTTTCTTCCACTTGATACTGGTGTGAACCCACCAATACGACTGCCTGTCGGGCCATTCGGATCTCCTGTAAAGTGCATAATTCTAAAGGAATTTGCCCTAGAAGTCAAAGATCTATTAAAAATTTATTGTAACTTATTCTATAGAAAAGACTTATAAAGAAACTGTTGCGCTACTTACTGTAGCGTCGTTCCAAATCCCGCTGCCACTCACCTGAAAAATCCTTAAAACTACGCCCGAACACCTTCTCAAAAGCCTCGAAAACTGATTGACCCCTTCCAAGTTCGGCCAATAACACTTTCATTTTATACATCCCGAACCGGTTGATCATTTCAGTCGTCAGCGAAAATACCTCCAAATAATATAAAGTGACCGTGTCGTGGGACGGCACCTTATAAAATTCTTTAAACAGCAATTCATCCGTACTAATCAAAGATTTATTTTGAACTGCAAGTTCCAATCCTCTCATCTGAATGGGTCGAACTTGATTTTCAAAATACTGCGCCAAACCCTCATTGAGCCAATTAGGGCATTTCATTTCGCTAAGGTTCAGAGCAAAGGCGTGGGTCAACTCATGATAGATAAATGCCTTCAAATCAGTCTCAGTCCGTCCGCCGGTATAAACCGGAAGCCTAATTTTGCCATCGTACATCGCCGCCAGCCAATGTGGCAGTTTACCGTACAAAGCTTCAAACTCCTCGCGCTCATAAAACAAAACTGGAATTTTATTTTTCGGATAAAAACCAAAACTTTGCGAAATGTCCCGGTAGGCTGCTCTCAGATATTCCCGGATGGCAGAACCTTCAAATTCGCGATCGCGCTGATAACGAATAATGAAATGCTCGTCTGAATACTGTTGATAGTTCTTGTCAATCTCTTCCTCGCGCGATAACCGTTCCAGTTTTTCCCTTAGCCGCGGATCCGGATTTAACCCAAAAGCCTTTTGATAATATTCCTTTGCTTTCTTTAAATCCTGTTTCAAACTCGCCAGCTCGCCTAAAAGTTCATAGGCGTTGGGATTCGTTTGGTCAAACTCAATCGATTCAAGCAGAAGCTGTTCGGCAAGTTGAAACTCATTTTTTTGATAATGTTTGACTGCCTCGTTATAACGCTCCCGACCTGCGCTCAACGTAACGATCGTTGTCGCCTGCTTCGAATGAGGATCCGAAAGGAAGGCTTTCGCACTGATTTTTTCGCGTTCGACTCGAGACTGGATCTTGGATTCCGTGGTCGTAAACTGTGGAATCGTATCCGAATCATTCTTTTGGACCATCGCGTTCATCTTGTCTATATAAGTCTTTGCTTGATCAAACCGCCCGCCTTCAATGAGTTGATGGCTGTACGCATCATAAGCTTCCAATAACTTGCTCAATGCCTCCGGATGGTCCGGATCCCTCGCCAAAACAGTTTCCAAAACGGCGATTCCCGCTTGGTAATCACCTTGCTCAATCGATGCCTTTCCTTTTTCAATCATCAGATTCAAATCGTCGTGTCCGGCCGAATGGCAGAGAGGCGCGATCAGCAATACCAAGGACAGGACGAAAAACAAACTTGGATACAGTCTCATTCGCATTTGGAGTCTAGTTTCCATAGCGTTGGGCCATTTGAATCCGTTTCCCGATAGCCGGGTGATCGTAGAGCAAAAATTCGATCACCGGATGCGGATTGGGGTCAGCGAGATTCAGATCGCTCAATTTCTCCATCGCCGAAATAAAAGCCGAGCGGTCGCGTATCGCCTCAAGCGCAAACTGATCGGCGCGGCGCTCGGCAAATCTGGAAAACGCATTTCGCGCCGGACTTAAAATAAGGCCGAAGATGAAAAAAATGAGCGAGAGGAGCGGCAGGGACCGAACATCGCCTGCGCCTTGATATCCCAACAAAAAAAAAAAAATACCGAGCAATTGAAAAGCAAGCCAAAAACCAAAAAAAGAAAGTACGATGCCAAAACCAAACTGCTTCCAAATATCGTGATGTTTGTAGTGCCCTAGTTCATGGGCCAACACCGTCTCAATTTCCTCATGACTGAAGGAATTGAGAAGCGTATCGCCCAAGATGACCCGCTTGGTTTTTCCAAAACCGGTGAAAGCGGCATTCGCCTTTTTGGTCGTCTTGCTCAGATTAAGCGAATACACATTTTTAATTTGAACTCCGAAACGGTTTGCAAGCCGCTCAATTTTTTCCTTAAGCTTTTCATCTGAAATGGGGCTGTACTTATAAAAAAGCGGCACAATCAAAACGGGAAACAATTTTCCGAGTACCAAACTGAAGATGGCATACCCTATCCATCCGAGAAACCACCAATAGGATTCAAAATGCCAGATGAGCGTATACAAGAGTAAAATAAGCGGCGCAGAAATCCCAAAAGAGAGCAGCTGCTTCTTCGCCCATTCCAAAAGCCACGCGGAAAATGTCTGGTTGGAAAGCTCATATTGCTGTTCTAAAACAAAACCGGAATAAAACGAGAGCGGAAATGAAAAAAGAAGCGAATAAACCGAGAAAAAAAGGAAATAGAAAAAAACGATTCCGTAAGCGGAAGAAGTCATTGAAGTTGCCCAATCGTAAAATAGGAATGTAAGGCGAAAGACGATCAAACTCAGAAGAATAACCAAACTGAGAATGAGGCCGACGAGCGCAAGCCAATTCCGGGTTTTCTGGTAGGTCTTATTCTTAGACATCAATCAAATAAAATCCTTCGTTTACGTTCTTCATCGATATCCAAGGATATGGTTTCCTCAAATTCAGAAGAACTCGTGCGCACTGCTTCGTCATAAAGATGAGACGGAATTTCATTTAAAAAACGGGACGGCAAATTATGCTGCCGGCTCCCGTAAAGCCTGCGTGAATCCGCGTAAATCAAATAGAGCCTTTCCTTCGCGCGGGTCATCCCGACGTAGCATAAGCGCCGCTCCTCTTCGAGATCGCCGATATCTCCGCCAAAAGAATGGACATGCGGAAAAATTTCCTCTTCCATCCCGACCATGAATACAATCGGAAACTCAAGCCCTTTTGCGCAATGAATGGTCATCAAGGTCAAGCTGTCGCTTCCTCCGTCCCAGCTGTCGACATCGCTTGCCAGCGTGATGCTTTCGATAAAGGCCTCGAGAAGGCCTTCCTTTTCCCCGCTTTCTTCAAATTCTTGGACCGCCGAGAAAAATTCCTGAATGTTATCAATTCGAATCTTTGATTCCATGGTCCGCTCAAGTTCAAGTGATTTTAAGTAGCCGGTCCGCTTCAAGATTTCTTCAAGCAACCCGCTCACTAAAAGCCGAGGCTTCTCTGCTCGGAGCGATTCAATAGTCGACTGGAAATCTCGAAGCGCTTCCCTTGCTTTTGCCCCAATGCCTTCAATATGGTTCACATTTTTAAGAGCCTCATCCCAACCGACTCCCTTCGTGCGTTGATAAATTTCGAGTGCCTCAATCGTTTTTTTGCCCACACCGCGATTTGGAACATTGACGATCCGTTTATAACTTAATGCGTCATGAGGGAAAGCAATTACTCTCAAATAGGCAATCAGATCCTTAATTTCGCGGCGGTCATAAAAACGAATGCCTCCCACAATTCGATATGGGACTTTATATTTCCTCAACACTTCTTCCAGAACACGGGATTGAGCATGAAGCCGGTAAAAAACGACCGAGTCGCGAAGCGTCTTCCCTTGTTTTTGACACTCAAGTACTTCGCGCGTGACAAATTCGGCCTCTTCTTTTTCATCGACGGCTTCAAAAAGAGAGATTTTCTCTCCTTCTCCTTTTTCGGTCCACAGCGCTTTAGGCTTTCGTGCGGTATTACATTCGATCAAGGCATTGGAGGCTTCGAGAATATTTGCGCTCGAGCGGTAATTTTGTTCCAATTTAATCACCCGGCACTCGGGATAATCTTTTTCGAAATCAAGAATGTTCCGAATATCAGCTCCCCGCCAGGCATAAATGGATTGATCCGGATCGCCCACCACGGTGATGTTCTTATGACGGCCCGCCAAGTGTTTGACCAGCCGGTATTGGGCATGATTCGTATCCTGGTACTCGTCGATCAAAATATGTTTGAAACGTTCCTGCCACGAAGTCAAAAGGTTGGGGTTTTGATCGAACAGAAAAACCGTTTTTAAAATGAGGTCTCCGAAATCGCAAGCATTCAGGCTTGATAGTTTACGCTCATAAAGCGCGTATACCTTGGCAGCAACGTCTTCAAAAGAATCCGTCGCGCGATCGCCATAAGTTTCCGGTGTGAGCAAAAAATCCTTCGCTCTCTGAATTTCCTCTCTGATTCCTTTGGGATTGATCTGCCGCTCATTTTGGCGAAGTTCGATCAAACACTCTTTGATCAACACAAGCTGATCATGATCATCGTAAATTGAAAAGGTGCGCCTCAGGCCGAGCGCCGCACCGTCGAGGCGAAGAATCCTGAGACAGGTGGAGTGAAACGTCGAAATCCAAACTTCTTGTTCCACAAGCTGGCTCACGCGAAAACGCATTTCTTCCGCCGCTTTGTTCGTAAACGTAACTCCCAAAATATTGAATGCGGGAATGCCTCTTGCAATTAAAGCGGCGATGCGGCGCGTGAGAATGCGGGTCTTTCCGCTTCCCGCGCCCGCTAAAACCAAAAGCGCTCCGTCCGGTGCAGACACGGCTTTTTCTTGCTCAGGATTAAGATGGGCTAAAATCGTTTGAAGGTTGTGTTTCATGAGTCAAACGTCAGCTTCGTATGGAACGCCGCTTTAAAATCATAAACATTCGTAAAATCACCCAGAGTATCTTCCTCTGTTTTTCTCATCAGTCCCACTTCCACTAAAGCGAATACAATTTTTCCGAAATCGAGCGTCTCGTGCACTCCCCAGTATTCCAAAACGGTGCGCGCCAAAGGGCCGAATTGATCGATGGCATAACGGCGGATTCCGTCGCAAAACTCTTGTCCGGTAATGTGGCGCGGCTTTGGAAGTGCGGTCATGGCATAATGAAGAGCGGCCCGAACAAAACTATAGGCTTCAAATTTGTACTGCCGATTTAAATCAATTAATTTTTGAATTTTATCCAGCAGCTGCTCAGGATTCTCCATATTTTACTTTAAAGCGAAGGCGGTCATTTCTTCTAATTCTTCGGCATTCCATGGGATTTCTTCGGGCCCAACCCCCAGCAAAGTTCCGAGAACGATTGAAAATTGACGGCAAAAAACGGGTTCCGAAAGCCGCTGAGAAGCCTGGGTTAATATTCCCCAGGCAATCGAACCTTGATGAAGCAGATAGCCCAGCGTGCGTTTCTGGGCCGCTCCGGCAATCTTTTGCCCGCAAAACATGACGTCATCCGCCACGGGAGACTCAAAACAATAAGCGCTCTGTCCAGCAGGATGATTCCTTTCAAAAAGTTCCGTCGCAATATCAAAATATTGAAGCGCTTTTCTAAGTGCATCGTGGATCAAAAAATAACTGTCCTTCACTCGTCTCAATATTTTGTAACGTTCTAACGGCACAATGAAAGAATAGGTTAAATCTTCCGGACGGTGTAAAACCATTCCTCCGCCCGTCATGCGGCGAATGAACGGGGCCTGATGATTTTGACCTTGAGCTACAGATTTCCAAATGCCGTATCCGGTTGTGATGGTGGAATCATTAAAACGATAAAACCTCAAAATCGGATTTTGGCCTTTGGTTTGGATTTGGTTCCTGAGGATAGATTCATCCACAGCCATATTCCAATGGCCATCGTGGGCTTCATCACGAATCAAACGCAAATAAAATTGGGGATCCCCATTCATGAATTCACGAGCCGGACTGCAATAAAGATTGATTTTGATCTCCCTTAAGATCGCGATAACTGAGGATGGGATTTCGCGCGGCCTGGACTTCATCGGGCCTCGTGATCGGCATGGTATGCGGCGCTTTCCGAACAAGATCCGGCGTTTCCTGAGCTTACTTCAAAATAGTGA
>CAZPKZ010000017.1:0-8749 GCA_964587285.1 uncultured bacterium
ACGAACCGACTAAACCTCTGGGATTTCCTGTGGATTCGAGTGTTAACTTGCTTTTTGAAAGCAGCATCGGCACCAGCACAACGGCTACGACGAGTGACATCGTCAAAGCGGCCGATACCGTAAAAGCAAATCCTTGATACATCAGTTGAATCTGCTTATCGATAAAAATGACAGGCAGAAAAACACAAAGGCTTGTCATCAGCGATGCCAAAAGGGGTATCCATACTTCGTCAGTTCCCCCGATCACTGCGGCTTGATGAGCCAATCCCTCTTCTCTTTTCTTAACGGAATTCTCAATGACGACGATGGCGCTATCGACCATGATTCCAATGGAAAGAGCGAGGCCGCTTAAGGTCATGACGTTCAAGCTCAGCCCGAAAAGCGCCATGAAAATAAATGTGCCGATCAATGCGATGGGAATCGTTGATAAGACAATCAGAGATAAAATCCAGCGCCTCAAAGCCCAATACACAATCGCAGCCACCAATACGATGCCCATTGCCAACGATTTCCAAACATCCGTAATCGCGCGCTTGATCAATTTCGCCTTATCCGCCACAATCGGCGTTCTCACGTTTCCCTTTTGCTCCTTGGTAAATTGATTAATGACTTTTTTGAGCTTATCCACCACCGCAATCGTATTCGCGAGCGAACTTTTTTTAACGTAAATCGATACATTTTGATCTAAGTTCAAACGCGAATAATCTTCCGGCTCCAAATAGGAGTCTTTAATTGTCGCGATCTCTTTGAGCGGAATGATCGAACCTTGACGGGTGGCTTTGATCCCCAAATTCCCGATTTCCTCGATGTTTTCGAAAGCTCCCATCGTCCGAATGGCAAAATCATAAGATCCGCGCTCAAAACTGCCGGCCAGAAGCGCGATATTGCTCGCTCCGATCACGTCCATCACCCGTTCGATCGAAATGTTATAGGCAAACATTTTATCCCGGTCCAGCTCCACTAAAATTTTTCGCTCCCGGCCTCCGTAGATTTCGACGCTTGCAACACCGTCCACCCGGTCCAAGCGGGGCTTTAAGTCTTGATCCACCAGTTCACGGATTTGTTCCGGGGTCAGGACGGTGCTGGTGACGGCAAAAATTAAAATGGCGGCGTCGGAATCTTGAAAATTGGCGATGACCGGCTTTTCAATTTCGTCAGGAAGAATGCCTTTGACGCGCGAGAATTTCTCGCGTACCTCAAGCCCGGCAAATCTCATATCCGTCCCGGGCTCAAACTCGAGCGTGATACGGCCTTCGGCCTCGCGCGAGTTGGAATACATGTTTTTAACGTGGCTCGTCGTCGCAACTGCCTCTTCAATGGGCCGAGTGATCATCCGCTCCACTTCAACCGGCGGCAATCCTCCGCGCGCCCGAATAATGATTGAAACGATTCCGCGGCTTGAGCCTTGATAAAGTTCGGTGGGAAGTGTAAGCAAGCAGATAAAACCGACTAAAACCATTCCGGCGAAAATCACCGAAATGAGGACGGGCCGTTTCACTGAAAAACGAGGTAAGCTCATTCGAGTGTTGTGTCCTCCTCAAAATCAGGCTCGCCAAAGAGGCGGTCGATCATCCGGGTGGCGAGAATGTAAAGCGAGGGAATGACACAAAGGGTAAAAAAAGTCGCGCTCAAAAGGCCGCCGATCATGGCAATGGCCAAAGGCGCTTGAAGCTGGGCGCCTTCCCCGATTCCCAAAGCAAGCGGAATGGATGAGACCACGCCGGTCAAAGTCGACATCACAATGGGACGAAACCGCACAAAGGTAGCTTCAATACTTGCTTCCACTAATTCGATTCCTTGGCGGCGGAGGCCGTTTAAAAAGTCGATCAGAACAATCGGGTTGTTCACCGCGCTGCCGGACAAAATCAAAACGCCTAAGAGCGCGATGATACTGACGGGCGTATGAGTGACGAAAAGAGCAAATGCCACTCCAATTAAGGATAACGGGACGGTGAAAATGATGACAAAGGGATGAAGAAACGACTCAAACTGAGCCGCCATAATCATGTAATTCAGAATTAAAATCAGCGCCACGGCGAAACTAATGCGCATAAACGATTCGCGCACTTCCTTGGCTTTTCCCGTCAGATCCACCGTATAGTCCTTAGGAATTTCCAAATGATCCAGTCCTCTCGTCAATTTCTGGATCACATTTTTTTCTTTAAACCCTTTTTCGATGGCGGCGGTTACGGTCACGGTTCGAATTTGGTCTTTTCGCCTGATTTCACTTGGGCCATAACCTTGTTTAATCGTACCCACCTCTTTAAGCGGCACCGGCACCTCGAGGGCATTGCTGTAAACGAGCATATCGCCGATGTGAGTCAAATCTTTTCTATCTTTTTCTTCCAAGCGGACCCTGACGTCAATTTCCCTGCCCGCTTCTTTAAACGTCGTGGCCACCGCTCCTTCCACTGAGGCTTTGGCCGTCAGCGAAATATCCCGCGCCGATATGGCATAAAGGGCCGCTTTACGCCGGTCGATTTCCACCTTGGTCTCAGGCGATGGTTCCCCGATGTCATTGATGATTTCGGTCACGCCGGGAATGGAACTTGCGATTTTTTGAATTTGCCGGGTTAAAGCCGAAAGTTTTTCTAAATCGTATCCTTTTATTTCCACCACGATCGGTTTTCCGCCTGCCTGGGCAAACGAAAATTCGCTTTCTTGCACGACAAACTCAATTTGCGCTTTTTGAATCTCATAAGATTCGAGCTTGCGGCGAAGATCGGATACGACTTGGAAAGAGGAGTGTCTTCGCTTTTCTTGAAGGGCCACCAAAATAATCGCCTGATAAGGACGAAGCGTTTCGACCTTTGCTTCACCCGCCTTGGTCGACGATGAGGAGCCGATCGTAACGGTTACATCTTTCACTTCTTTAATGGCCCGCGCCTCATTTTCAATCACACTGACAATTTCATCGGTTGCGTCGAGCCGGCTTCCCACCGGAAGATTGACATGAATCAGAAACTGCCCCTGATCCACTTTAGGCAAAACTTCGGTATCCAAAGAACGAAGGATAAAGAGGCTCAACAGAAAACAAAGAAACCCTCCTCCGATGATTTTCAAGAACACCTGATTTTGTTGAGTTTCATTGAGTTGAGCAAAGTAATTTTTGATTTTCTCTTTTTTCCGATCCACATACGCTTTAAATTTTGACACCTCTTGCTTAGATTTTTGCACATAAGTCGCCATCATCGGAACGACGGTCAGCGATACCAGCAATGAAAAATTGGAGGAATGAATCACGGCCCACGAAAAATCTTTGAAGAGCTGCCCGGCGACTCCGGGAATAAAAAGAATCATCGGCATAAAAACGGCGATGGTCGTTAAGGTAGAAGAGACGACTGGCCACAGGACTTCGTTGGTTCCGTTGACGGCCGCCTCAACAGGTGACTCGCCCAATTCCTGGTGGCGGAAGATATTTTCGATCACTACGATGCAGTTGTCCACCATCATTCCGATGCCGATCGCAAGGCCGCCTAAGGACATGGCATTCAGCGTAATCCCTTGAAGCTGAAAGATAAAGAAAGTACCGATGACGGAAATGGGAATCACGACGGAGACCGTCAGGGAGCTCAGCCAATTTTTGAAAAAGGGAAAAAGACAGAATACGGCAATCAAGGCACCTGCGATTCCCGCATTGCGGACGCTGGCAACCGAATTTCGGATGAAAACAGAATGATCATAAATGATCTCGGCGGTGATTCCGCGCGCGGCAAGATCTTCTTCGAGAAACCGGAGTTCGTGTTTGACTCGATCCACGACTTTAACGGTATTGGCGGAGCCTTGTCTTTGAATAGCAATTGAAATATTTTCTTTTCCGTTGTAACGCGAAATGGATGTCCGTTCGTGGAAACTATCTTTAACGGACCCAATATCTCTCACCATGACCAGCCGCCCTTCGCGGACTTGCCGCCCTTCGCCTTCCCTGAGCGTATCGATCGTATCCCTGATTTCCTTCGATCCGCGCTCCATAAAGGATTCCGGCTGCCGCTGGAATTCTTTTTTGACATCGGTTTTGATCACGGTATATCCGATTTCCGGAACCGAGCGAAATTCGCCGACCGTTCGGATTAAATATTCATAAAGCCCTTTTTTAATGCTGCCCGCGGGGTAAGAGATATTGGCTTGATCGATCGAGTCGATCACGTCCAAAATGGAAACTTGAGTCGATTGCAACCTTCCCTGATCTAATTCCACTTGGATTTCACGGTCAAGACCGCCCGAAACCGTGGCGGACGCCACACCCTCAACTTTTTCAAGATTTTCCTTGAGGATTTGTTCCGACATGGTTTTCAATTCAACGGGGGACAATTTTCCGCTTACTGACAGGATCATGATGGGCCTTGCCAGGGGGTCAAACTTGAGGACCACCGGATCGGCGGCTTCTTTAGGAAGGCGTTCTTTGATGAGATCGATTTTTTCTCTGACGGAAAGCGCCGCGAAATCAATATTCTCATTCCAGCCGAAGGAAGCGAAGATCGTGCTTTTTCCCTCTTGGGAAGTGGATTTCAGTTCGCGCAGGCCGCTTGTCGCGCTAATCGCTTCTTCTAACGGACGAGTAATGAGGGTTTCTATTTCTTCCGGGGCGGCGTTGGTATAATCAGTGATGACCGTAACTTGCGGAAAAGTCAGCTGCGGAAATAATTCCTTTTGAATCGAAAACGCGGAAATCGTGCCGAGAAAAACGATTCCGGCAGCAACCATCACTGTGGTTACCCGTTGTTGAATCGCGAAACGCGGAAGACTCATCTGGATTCACCCATATGGAGTAAGTATACACGATGAAGGAAGACGACAGCCGACAGCTTAAAGTTCCGCCTCTTGCGTTTCAATGATCTTAGCCTTAGCGCCCTCTTCTAGGCGGTCCAAGCCTGAAACGGCAACCAATTCGCCCTCGCGAAGGCCCGAATCAATTTGCGCATAATCCACACGGGCGTATCCCACTACGACCGGCGTTTTCTTAGCCGTTTTATCCTCTGGATGGATCACATAAACATATTGTTCATTTTCTTTTCCCTGAAGCGCGTCGTTGGGAACCACCAGGGTGTTTTTCTTTTGGTAAAGCAGGATTTTAATCCGGGCAAACATGCCGGGCAGGAGGAAACTTTCCGGATTTTCGATTCGAACGCGTACGTCCGCCGTCCGCGAGGTGCCGATAATGACAGGGGCAATGTTTTCCACCGTCCCTTCAAATACTTTGTCTGCATAAGCATCCACAAAAACCTTCGCGTTTTGGCCGAGAGAAATTTTATTGATTTCGCGCTCCGTGATGCCGAATCCAGCCACCACGCGCTCCAGTGAAACATGGCTTCCCACGAGCGTATTAGCCGTCACCGCCTCCCCTTCTTCGACATTGAGAACGCCGATGGTGCCGGTGCTGGGCGCATAAAGATTGGATTTTTCAAGGATGGATTCATTCGCTTTCATCTCAAGCGTTTGCGCTTCATGCTCGTAGCGCGCTTGATCCACTTCAAAGTGAACCTTCTCGAGCGTTGTCTTGGGAATAGCGCCAATCTCAAAAAGTTTCTGATGCTCCTTGTATTTTTCTTCCGCAATTGACAAAGCGGCCTGTGCCTTTTGCTGTTCCGCTTGAGAACGTTTCAGCCGAAGCAGAATATCATCTTGTTTCAGTGAAATGAGGAGGGCCCCTTCTTCATAACGTTCCCCTTCACGGTAATTAATGGCGCTGACGATACCCGGAATTTCAAAACTGAGTTTAAATTCAAC
Source organism: uncultured bacterium (assembly GCA_964587285.1). Taxonomy (GTDB): domain Bacteria; phylum Omnitrophota; class Omnitrophia; order Omnitrophales; family Danuiimicrobiaceae; genus 01-FULL-45-10b. Next base: position 5,728 of record CAZPKZ010000017.1, read on the forward strand.
GCCGCCTTTGATGGTCCCCAAAGCATTCAAGGAATCTTCAAAATTGAAGCGGCCGACTTTAAAGACTTTGACGGGGATCTGATCCACTTCGCCGGCTTGACTGCTTTGAGCGCTTTTTTTCTTTTTCGATTCATCGGACGCCGGAAAAAAGATTTGCCGGACGATCAGGACGCCCGCTAGAATGGCGGCCGCGATCAAGATTTTTTTTCGATCTTTAAATGAAGGGGGCAGGTTTTTGGCCGATCTTTGGATTAAATTCAAAAAACGCTTGAAAGGTGAAGATGGCACGTTTGGATCTGAATTTGGCGGCCCTTGTTCCGGTTGCTGAATATCCATCATGAACTCAGGCCTCCTACGACAGCCCTTTCACCGCCAAATAGTCCCGAATTCCGATGGCGCGATTTAACTTGGTCTTCGAGAGAAAGAAATCCGAGAGCGCTTTGTAAAGCAAGGAGCGCTCCTCCGTAAAATCCATCTCGGCCTGAAGATATTCCGAAATTTGGATTTCATTCGTATCTAACCGGTGCTTGGCAAGCTGTGCGAGGCGGGCTCGGTAATCCATCCGCTTGTAAGCCGACTCGACTTGAATCAACGCCTTGTTGAAATTAAAATAAGCCTCTTTGACGTCCCGCACCACTTCCCGTTCCGTTTTTTCCAGCTCGACGATCTGCTCCAAATTATTGACCTTCGCCTCCAGCATCGATGAAAATTGACCCAGATCATCTAATAGTTCGGCAGAAAACGTGTTTGAGCGTATCCGAGTTCCCGCGCCGCCTTGAAACTGAGTCACCGAGGGAGCCCGTTGGTCATGGTCGTAGGTGTATTTCAGCGTGTTTCCGAGAAACGGCCAGCTTGCCTCCATCCCGAAACGAAATTCATGCTGATGGTTTGGATCGTCCGTATCAACGATAAAAGCCTCTGCCAGTTCGCCGAACTCGAGCAAAAAATCAAATTGCGGAAGCCGCTGGCCCAAGCTCACGCGATAGGCCAGCTGCGTGGCCTTGAGCTTGGAAGCTTCGACTTGAAGGTCGGGCCGGTTTTCGTAGGCCAGTTCGATGAAGCGGTCCAAATCATTTTCAAATTTCCCGCTCATGCCCTGAGCAGCCATTCCAAAGGGGTTTTTCTTTAAAGACTCCACTTTAAGGGCCTCGACAGAATAAAGGGATGAAATCTCGATCGGATCGTTCGTCTCAAGCGACAAATATTTTTGCAGCTCGAGTTTCGCGATTTCGACTTCCTGCTGCGCGGTTTCCAAATCATATTGGGCCTGGCTATAAAGAGAATCGCTGTTTAATTTTTCAATTTCCGAAATCAGTTTGGCCCGGTACTTTTCGTCCGAAAATTTTTTCTGCCCCTTCGCCTTTTCCATCAGTTGCCGGCGGTCGCGGAGCACATTTGAGGCGCGCTCATATTCAAAGTAAGCTTGCGAAACATCCGCAATCAAATCGGAAACCGTTTTATCATATTCCCGCCTGGCCACTTCTAAATTGGCTCTCTCGAGTAAAAGTGTATTCCAAAGCACGCCGCCGCGGAAAACGGGAATTCGAAATTTCATCCGCCAGTGGTCGCTCGTAAAAGCCGGCGCCGAAAGCGAGCCTTTCTTGACGTCGGCCTCGAAGGCGGCTTCCGGAAAAAAATCTCTGAGGGCTTTGGCAATCCGAAATTTTGCCAAGGTCACCCGCTGCTTGGCCACCTCCGTTTGAACGGATACACGCATGGAGCGGATGAGAATATCCTCAAGATTCTTCTCACGTTTGATTAAAAATTGTTCTTTTTCGCCCACCGTCTCAGGCGTCACCATTTGCTTGATATAACTATCGCTTAAATGTTTGAATTGCTGTTTTCGAGCGTGCCTGAGGCGTTCGACTTCCCGGATAATTTCGGCTTTCCGGTCCTCAGGCGCTTCGGCGACGACGATACTCTTGGCCGCAAGTGACGGTTCAATGGCTGCCATTGCCTCTAAAATGGCTTGCTCACGGTCTTTTTCAATTTTGCGCTCGTCATCCGCCGAAACAGGATTCGGGCCCAGCGCAGCGGCATGGAGAGAGAAGGAGGGAAATATGAACCAAAAGGCGATCAGCCAGAGGAGCCGTTTTGATCGCTTAAGCTTTATCATTCAGCGGTGTCCCTTTAAAGTTAAAATAAACTTTAGAAATTATAGTGATTGGGTACGTCAAAGTCAACATATGTCCTTGTATTATCGACACTTTCAGCGGTCCATTTAATGTGAGCCGGCCGCCTTGATCGACTCGTGATCAACGCTTTGATCTTAAAGCCAAAAATGACGGCGTCGTGATTAAAAGAAAGGTGCTTTCCTTAATTTGCGGGTTGAAAAAAGAATGCGGAAAAGCGCCGTCAAAGAAAGCGTAGTTTCCTTCGCGAATCACATGATCCTTTCCGTCAAAGTGCACGGAGAGCTTGCCCAAAATGGGTTGAACAAAAATGGAGCCCGAGGTGGGAAGCGTCCGGTGCTCGATGCGCGTCTGGGCCTTGACGATCACCTTGCCCGCAAAAAGATGAGGCTGTATCGGCGCGTAGCATACCACGCGAAAACCGTGCTTCGGAAATTCAAGCGTGTGCTGGCCCTTTTGATCGCCGCTCACGAATAGCCCCAATGGTTTCGTCTCTTCGGCAATAAATAGGCTTGCCACCGAAATGCCTAATGAATTCGCCAGGGCTTCCAAATTCTTTAATGAAGGAGATTTGATCCGGCCTTTTTCGATCGCGTCCAAGGTTCTGGAATTAATGCCGGAGCGTTTGGCCAGTTCCACGCCTTTCCAACCCAAAACTTCACGGCGCGACCGGATCGTCTTTCCCGGAAAAATCAGAAGTTTCGTCTTTTTAGGCCTTGCGGTATGAAATCCACCGCGGGCAAGTTCACTGCGTTTCATCGCTTCACCTCTTCATTTGATGATACCCGATCCTACTTTTGATCGCAAAGGTCAGATCTAGATTTTTTTCATTTTCCTATTCACAATAGGAAAATCTATTCACAATAGATAAACCTGCTTAAAACTATACC
>CAZPKZ010000017.1:8849-15243 GCA_964587285.1 uncultured bacterium
GATTGGATTTTTTTGAGAATATCGGAGAGGGCGACTTGAATGCTTTCACCCGAATCTCGCAGCTTCATTTCATAAATGCCCTTGGCGAGATTTCGGCTGCTGACAATCATTTGAACCGGATTTCCAATGAGATCGGCGTCGTTAAATTTAACGCCCGCTCGTTCATCGCGGTCATCATAAAGCACGTTTAAGCCCGCTTGATTCAACTCTCGGTACAACTTCTCGGCAGCCTCGCGCGTTTCTTTTTCATTGTGATTCACCGTGATCAGATGAATCGAATACGGCGCGGCTAAACGCGGCCAGCGAATTCCCTTTGCATCATGGTGCTGTTCAACCATCGCGGCCAATATGCGGTTAATGCCAAGCCCGTAACAACCCATGAGGATCAGGCGTTCTTTTCCGTCGCTCGCGCGGTAGGACGCGTTAAAGACTTCCGTGTATCGTGTCCCCAATTTAAAAACATGCCCGACTTCCATCGTCGTGATAAAGGATAACTTGCCTTTGCATTCGGGGCAGGATTCCCCTTCCTGAATATCACCGCTGGCCAGATATCCGCAAGCTTTGCAATTCGCGATCCGGTCTTCCCCGTAAGGCGAGCGTACCATAAATTCATGAGAGGCTTTCCCTCCCATGATTCCGGGATCAGCCGCGACGGGATCCACGCTCAGGTTTAATTTTTTGAAGAGCCGGGTATAAGCGTCATACATGAGTTGGTAACTTCGGTCGAGACTCTGCTCGTCCATATCAAAACTGTAAGCGTCTTTCATGATAAATTCTTTGGTTCGGATAATTCCAAAACGCGGGCGGATTTCATCGCGAAATTTAGTCTGGATTTGATACAAAATTTTAGGAAGCCCTTGATACGTTTTGAAATACGCAGCGGCGAGTTCGGTGATCACTTCTTCATGCGTAGGTCCCAGCACAAATTCCTGGTCCGATCGGTTCCGAAACGCGATCTTGTCGGCTCCGAGCGCATCGTATCGGCCGCTTTGTTTCCATAATTCGGCGGGGTGAAGCGCGGGAAGCAAAAGCTCAATGGCGCCGGCTTGGTTCATTTCACTTCGGATGGCTTCACAAATATTTTGAAGCACCCGAAAACCCAAAGGAAGGTAACTATAAATGCCGGAGGCGAGTTTGCGGATAAAGCCGCCTTTGAGCAGAAGCTGATGGCTCGTCGCCTCCGCTTCTTTCGAAACCTCGCGCAAAGTGGGAATGAGTGTTTCGGTCCAGCGCATTGAATTTATCCGGAAGGAAAAAACATATTTTTTATTTTTTCGACGGCGCCGATATTCACCAAATCGTTATAAACGACCAGCAGCATCAGAGACATCAGAAAATAAAACCCGACCTGTGTCAATCGTTCCTGGAATTTAATGCTGATTGGCTTTCTCAAAATGACTTCTAAGAAGAGGAAGAAGAGGTGTCCTCCGTCGAGCGCCGGAATCGGAAGCAAATTGATGACCGCCAGTGAAACGCTTAAAATGGCCGTAAATTGCAGAAGCGCCACGACCCCCATCTGGGCGGCATTCCCTGCCATCGAAATAATGCCGATCGGCCCGCTGATGGTTTTCAACGAAAGCTTGCCCGTCACCAAATGCCAAAGCGCTTCATAAGTGAGCGCGGTCAGACGCCATTCGAATTGGGCGCTTTTCCGAAGCGCCTCCGTCAAAGTGAAACGTTCAACCGTAAATTCATCGGTAGGCTTAATTCCGATTCGCGGCACTTGAGTTAATTTCCCAAAAATATCGTGCCCCGACTCCACTTGAGGGACGACGCGGATGGTCTTGGGCTCGCCCTTTCGCATGACAGAAAAATGGAGCGTCTCGCCGCCGCCTTCCAAAATTTGAATCGTCAAATCCTGCCAATTGGATATGGAGGTGCCGTTTAAATGCGTGACTTGATCCCCCACTTGTAGGCCGCTCACCTGAGCCGGATAACCCTCGATGAATCCGCCGATCTTCGGGGCAAGAACCGGCCTTCCGGCAAGCATCACGGAAACGAAAAGCAGATAGGCAAATAGATAATTCATCGCGACGCCGGCCACCAAAATTAAAAAACGCATGGTCTTAGAGGCGGCCACAAAATCATGCGGATCGGGCTCCTCTCCCCGTTCTTTGATTTCATCGTAAGTCTCGCCCTTTGGTTTAACAAAACCCCCGAACGGGATCAGAGAAATCACGTAACGGGTTTCTTTTCCTTTCCAACTGACGAGTTCCGGTCCGAATCCGATCGAAAATTTTTCGACGCCCACCCGCGCAAGCCGGCAGGCCAAAAAATGCCCTAGCTCATGAATGAAAATAAGAATGTCTAAAATGAGAACGGTGGGAATCGTGTGGATTAAAAATTCAATCACAAATCTCCGCCTGGGCTCTGGCCCATTGATCGACTTCTAAAATTTGGTTGAGGGTGGGGTTTGGAACAGGCCGATGACGAGCCATCACCTGTTCTATGGTTTTAGGAATCTCTGGGAAACGAGATGAACCGTCTAAAAATTTTCGCACCGCCACTTCATTGGCGGCGTTCAACGCGGCCGGCATTGTTCCGCCGCGCCGCTTGGCTTCATAACCCAATTCAAGGCACGGAAAGCGTTTGAAATCAGGTTTAAAGAAATGAAATTTCCGGACGGCGGTCAAATTGAGGCTTGGAATGCTGTTCACAAACCGTGAGGGGTAACTTAAGGCATATTGAATCGGAAGGCGCATATCGGTTATGCCGAGCTGCGCCAGTTGAGAGCCGTCGACAAATTCAATCAATGCGTGCACGACCGCTTCCGGATGAATCATGACATCCACTTGATCGACGGAAACACCAAAAAGATTCGTCGCTTCGATTACCTCCAAACCTTTATTCATCAAGGTCGCCGAATCAATCGTAATCTTGGGCCCCATTTTCCACCTCGGATGGTGAAGCGCCTGGCGGGCGGTTATTTTTCTAAAATCAATTTTGCGGCCGAAGAACGGGCCTCCTGATGAAGTCAAAATTAATTTCTTGACCGTCTGTTTTGCTCTTCCTTCAAGGCATTGCCAAAGGCCGGAATGTTCACTATCAATCGGAATGAGTTGACCGCCGCTTTTCTCGGCTTCCTTCAGGAGAAGGCCGCCTGCCATCACCAAAGGTTCCTTATTCGCCACGGCAACGATTTTCCCCGCTTGAAGCGCGGCTAAAATAGGCTTCAGGCCCAATGAACCCGCCATCGCGAATACAATTTTTTCCGCATTCGAAATGGTGCTGGCGGCGATGAGGCCCGCTTCGCCCGTCACCAAACGAATGCCAAGCGGTTTAAGACGCTTTTCAAGCGCGCTCGCTTGATCCTCCTCGAACAGGCAAACGAGCTCCGGCCGAAATTTTTTTGCCTGCGTGAAGAGCAGTTCCGCATTTTGCCTGGCCGCGAGCGCCACGACGCCGAGTTCCTTAGGGTGAGCCTCGACCACGCGAAGCGTATTCGCCCCGATGGAACCCGTGGAGCCGATGATTGAAATCTGCCTCATTGAATTAATACAACCCCTCTATCGTGGTTAAGTAATAGTATGTGACCGGAATCGTCAACAACAGGCTGTCCATGATATCCAAAACGCCGCCTAAACCGGGAAGAGCTCCGGAATCTTTTACTCCCGCGTCGCGCTTCAGCAAACTCTCAGAAAGATCTCCAAGCTGGCCGATGACGCCCAAAACAATCCCCAAAATCGCAAGATGGAACATCGGGACATCGTTTAAATAAAGTTTGGAAGCAAGTGAAAGTAAAACCGTTACCAAAAAGCCGGCGATAGAGCCTTCCACAGATTTATTCGGGCTGATATGCACAATCAATTTATGACGCCCGAACTTTTGACCGATAAAATAGGCTCCCGCATCGCCCCCTTTCACGATCAGGATCACGTAAAAAATCCAAAGCGCTCCCTGATCCAGAACTCTTATTTCAGCCAAAAAAGAAAAGAACCATGCCACATAAACGAGCCCGAACACACTCAGAGCCGTATTTACAAAAGCGTGTTCTTTCAATTGGGGCCGAAGATAAAAAATAAACAAAGTCAAAGTGGCCGCCGTTAAAATAAAAAGATCGGTCAAAAAATAAAACGGGAGCGGAAATAAAACGCCAAATGTCAAAACCAAATAAGGGTTTAGAGGAAAACCTTTTTCGCGGGACAAATGAAAGAACTCCAAAAGTCCCACAACAATAAACACTTCAATGACGATTAAAAAAAGCCATTGGGGAGACCAAAAAATGGCGTAGGAACATACCACAATCAAAGCGGCCGACCATCCAAGGCGTTTCGAAAGCTGTTTAAGTCTTCGCATCCCAAATCCCTATGAAGGAAGCCTGCTGGTTTCGGAGCGCCCAAAACGGCGTTCGCGTTTCTGGTAGTCCTGAATCGCTTCCAAGAAATCGTCTTTCTTGAAATCGGGCCAGTATTTATCGCTGACATAAATTTCCGTGTATGAAATTTGCCAGAGAAGAAAATTACTCACTCTCAGCTCTCCGCTGGTTCGAATCAGAAGATCCGGATCCGGAATTTCGGCCGTGTAAAGTTCGCGGGCGATGTGGCCTTCGGTAATTTCATCGGCTTGAAGGAGGCCGCGTTTGACTTGTTCGCACAATCGTTTCACGGCGTCCGTGATCTCAACCCGGCTTGAATAACTTAACGCAAGGGTCAAAATCAGGCCTTGGTTTTTTTCGGTCTCATCGATGTTACGTTTGATTTTTGCTTGGATATTTGACGGCAGCTCTTCGATTCTGCCGATCACGTTAAAGCGAATCTGATTGGTTTTCATTTCTTCCAACTCAGAATCCAAATACTCGCCCAATAGACTCATTAAAAAATCGATTTCCCGTTTGGGGCGCGCCCAATTTTCCTTAGAAAAAGCGTAAAGCGTCAGATATTTAATTTTCACTTCGCGGGCGGCGCGCACAATTTCGCGGATCGTCGTCACGCCTGTTTGATGCCCCAGCGTGCGGGCAAATCCCCGTTCTTTGGCCCACCGGCCGTTTCCGTCCATAATGATAGCGATGTGCTGCGGAATTTTATTGGTAGATTCCATTGATAAAAATAGTTTGCGTTCGTTCAGAGCCGACTGAAACGATGGCGATTGGGACTCCAAGCAAAGCTTCAAGCCGTTTCAGATACTTTCGGGCATTGGCGGGCAAATCCTGCCATTTCTTAGCGGATTCGGTTGATGCCTGCCATCCGGGATGTTCTTCATAAATCGGCTGGGCGCCCTCCAGCACTTCAATATCCGCCGGAAAATCAAGGTACCGTTTTCCTCGGGCTCGGCAACCCACGCAAATTTTGACCCGGGGAAGTTCATCCAGCACGTCCAATTTCATCACCACAATTTGACTGAGTCCGTTCACCAAAACAGAATGGCGCGTGACCAATGCGTCAAACCATCCGCACCTGCGCGGCCGGCCGGTGGTTGCGCCATACTCTTCGCCTCGCTCCCGAATGTGAGTCATCAACGCAGGAGGAAATTCGGTCGGAAAGGGCCCTTCCCCCACCCGAGTCGTGTAGGCCTTCACCACTCCAATAACTTCATCAATCCGTGCCGCACTCATGCCCGTGCCGGTGATTGCTCCGCCCGCGGATGAATTCGAGGACGTCACGTAAGGATAAGTCCCGTAATCGACATCCAACAGTGTTCCCTGGGCGCCTTCAAATAAAATCTTTTTTCCAGTCCGTGCGGCTTGATCCAAAAGCAGGCTGGTGTTCCGGACGTAAGGTGCAATCTGTTTTCGCAATCGACTGTATCTCTTATGGATTTCATCAAAAGAAAACGGAGGGTAATTAAAAATTTTCTTGAGCATCAGATTTTTCTCCGCGAGCACAATTTTTAGGCGCTCCTTAAACACGCGCGGATTCATCAGATCCACCACCCGAATCCCAAGGCGGTTTGCTTTGTCGGCGTAGCAAGGCCCGATTCCTTTTTTCGTCGTTCCGATTTTCTCATTTCCTTTATCCTCTTCCCGAAGCTGATCAATCAAACGGTGATAAGGAAAGATCACATGTGCCCGGTCGCTGACAAAAAGCCGTCCCTTCACCGAAATTCCATTGTCAGACAGCATCTTAATCTCTTCGAAAAAAGCCTCAAGGTCAATCACGACGCCGTTTCCGATCACGCAGATTTTTTTGGGATGCAGGATCCCGGAAGGAATTAAATGAAGAATAATTTTTTCATCGTCAAAGCAAACGGTATGTCCCGCATTGTTGCCGCCCTGATAGCGGACAATATAATCGCTTTTCCGGGCCAAAAGGTCGATGATTTTGCCTTTGCCTTCATCGCCCCATTGGGCTCCCACCAACACCACGTTATGATTTTTATTTTTACGCATTAAAATTTAATCACCTTCGCGTCGATGATGGGACGAAACGCCTTGAGCTCTGCCAAAACATTCTCCGCT
>CAZPKZ010000018.1:0-602 GCA_964587285.1 uncultured bacterium
TTCGGAAAATGGCTGCGTGAGACAAGCGCTTGGGTCGCCATTTTGGCAAGCTCCGCCTCCTGCGTCGTTTCTCTCGGCGCCATCACCCAAGTGATTCGAGGATCCCAAATCTATCAAAATTTCACCTGGCTTGTGATCAACAAAATCCCGATCGAATTTGGGATCGCGATCGATCCTTTATCGGCCATGATGCTTTTTGTCGTGACTTTCATCGGAACGCTCATCGTCATTTATTCGGTCGGATACATGCATAAGGATCCGCGCTATCCGCGTTTTTTCGCCTACATTTCCCTCTTTTTATTTTCCATGCTTGGGCTTGTCCTCTCAACCACTTTGGTGCAAATGTACATTTTCTGGGAGCTGGTGGGGCTTTGTTCTTATTTTCTCATCGGATTTTGGTTTGAGAAGAAAGAAGCCGCCGAAGCCGGCAGAAAAGCATTTATCACCAATCGAATCGGAGATATCGGATTTTTCTTAGGCATTCTCACCTTCTTTTACGCGACCGGCACCGTGCGCTTTGCGGATATCACGCCAGAATTTCTACATTCGTTTGTAAGGGCGACGCATGCGTCGCCCTTACTGACGCTGAGCGCGGTTTTACT
>CAZPKZ010000018.1:612-14605 GCA_964587285.1 uncultured bacterium
CCGGATTGATTCAAACCCATTGAGGTTCGGCCGTTTCAAGCCTGAGCGCTGTTTTACTCTTTTGCGGAGCAGTCGGAAAATCGGCTCAATTTCCGCTCCATGTTTGGCTTCCCGACGCCATGGAAGGCCCGACGCCTGTGAGCGCTCTGATTCACGCGGCTACGATGGTGGCGGCCGGCGTTTATATGATAGCGCGCCTCTTTCCGCTTTTTCATGCCTTCCCTGATGCCTCGCAGGTCGTCGCCATCATTGGGACGCTCACCGCGTGCATGGCCGCTTACTTCGCTCTGACACAAATGGATATTAAAAAGGTGCTGGCTTATTCCACCATCAGCCAATTGGGCTACATGGTCGCGGCCCTCGGCGTCGGAGGCATGAGCGCCGGCACATTTCATTTGATGACTCATGCGTTCTTCAAAGCGCTTCTTTTCTTGGGGGCGGGAAGCGTCATCCACGGAACGGGCGTCCAAGACATGCGCGAAATGGGAGGCCTCAGAAAATCCATGCCGATCACGTTCTGGACGTTCGCAATCGCCGCCATTGCCATCGCGGGCATTCCGCCTTTTTCCGGATTTTGGAGCAAAGATGAAATTTTAACCACGGCGTTTGATTCGGATCACCGGATCATTTTTTGGATTTTGATGATCACAGCCTTCATGACTTCCTTTTATATGTTCCGGCTTCTTTTTCTCACCTTTTTTGGAAAACCCCGCGGTAAAACGTCCGCCACCGGCGGACGTGCCCATGAATCACCTGCCATTATGACAGCGCCGCTTGTGATTTTAGCTTTGGGCTCGGCGGGAATCGGCCTCATCGGATCCCCCTTAATGAATCATTGGTACCAAAATTTTCTCAGCCATCACGGAGAAATCCATATGAATTTTTTCGTGCTGACGATTTCAATCGCGACGAGTGCCGCCGGACTCGGGCTCGCTTATGTTTTTTATATCGCTAAAACCCATCTGCCTGCCCAGCTGGCCAGAAAATTCTGGCTTTTTTACGACGCGTCCCGAAACAAACTTTGGCTGGATGAAATTTATCAGGCAACGGTCATCCGCTGGTTCAAACAATTGGCAAGCGTCGCCTTCCGATTTGATGAAGCCGTTATTGACCGCGGTGTCAACGAAGTCGGATTCAAAACAATTCTCGTCAGCAAAGTGAAGAATTGGATCGATCAGTATATTGTCGACGGGCTGGTCAACCTAACGGGTTGGTTCGCCAGACGCGCCAGCGCGGTTTTGCGGCTTGTCCAGACAGGATACATTCACAATTATCTGCTGGTTTTACTTTTGGGTGTTTTAATCATTGCGTATACGGCTTTCAAATTTTGATAACGAGTAGGAGATGCAAATGAATATTTCGATTTTATCATGGATTGTTTTTCTGCCGCTTCTTGGGATGATCCTCATTTTGATTATGCCGGGCGGCCGGCATGGATTAATCCGCGCCGCCGCAACCGCTGCGACGGGAGCCGTGCTTGCGCTCACCATCAAACTCCTATTGGATTTCAATATCAGTGCCGGCGAGATGCAGTTCGTAGAACACGTTTCGTGGATTCCGCAGCTGAATGTGTTCTATCATTTGGGAATAGACGGAATCAGTTTGACGATGGCGGCGGCAACCGCGCTTCTTTCTTTTCTGGCTTGTATTGCCTCTTTTACCATCACAGAGCGCGTCAAAGAATATTTCGCTCTCTATCTTTTGCTGGAAACCGGAATGATGGGGACTTTTCTCGCGCTGGATCTTTTTTTGTTTTATATTTTCTGGGAAGTCGTTTTGGTTCCCATGTATTTTTTGATCGGCATCTGGGGCGGGCCCCGCAAAGAGTACGCCGCGATTAAATTTTTCCTTTACACGCTCGCGGGCAGCATGTTCATGCTGATTGGAATTGTAGCGCTTTATTTCGCGAGCGCGCCTCATACCTTTGATATGCTGGAACTTGGAAAAAATGTCTTCGCGCTTCGGTTCCAGCAAATCATATTTCTAGCGCTTTTTTTGGGTTTTGCGATCAAAGTACCGATTTTTCCCTTTCACACTTGGCTTCCCGACGCGCACGTCGAAGCGCCCACCCCGATCAGCGTGCTTCTGGCGGGCGTTCTTTTAAAAATGGGGACGTACGGGTTTTACCGAATCAGCTACCCCATTCTTCCCGAAGGCGCAAAATGGTTTAGCCCCTATATGGGAATTTTGGCGGTGATCGGAATCATTTACGGAGGCTTTGTCGCGTTCGCGCAGAAAGATTTTAAAAAAATGGTCGCTTATTCGAGCGTCAGCCACATGGGATTTGTCCTTCTCGGCCTTGCCGCATTCAACGGAACGGGCCTGAATGGCGCGCTGCTTCAAATGTTCAATCACGCCATGATTACAGGCGGACTCTTTTTATTAGTCGGTGTGCTTTATGACCGCGCTCATACGCGTGATTTAGATAGTTTCGGCGGCATTTGGGCCAAAACACCGATCTACGGAAGTATTCTCGTTTTCATTTCCTTAGCTTCACTCGGACTTCCGGGCCTTTCCGGCTTCGTCAGTGAATTCATGGTGCTGATGGGAAGTTACCCCGTTTACCGCTGGATGACCATCGCATCCTGCGTCGGAATTTTGCTCGCCGCCGCTTATCTCCTTTATATGATCCAGAGGGTTCTCTTGGGAAAATTAAATCCCAAGTGGGCCAATCTTCCAGATATTAACGCGCGCGAAATATTCACGCTTGTTCCGCTCATGGCGTTGATTCTTTTAATCGGTGTCTATCCCAAAATCGCGTTGCAATTTATGACTCCGAGTGTAGAAATCCTGTTGCGCAGTTTGGTGACATTGCCTAAATGATCCCACCACCTGCTTTCGGCCCGGAGGGCCAATTTTTATTTGCTACAAATGGTTGTAATAAAAATCTGCCTACGGCAGGAAAGCAGGTGGTGGGATGAACGCAGTCGACAGCCTTTATTTCTTTCGCTCCGAAATTTTACTGACGGCGGCGATTTTTGCGGTTTTAATCCTGGATTTTTTCATCCTCAAAAAAAAATACCTCGGCTGGGCGAGTTTTCTTGCCGTCGTAATCGCCTTTATGATTTCGCCTTCTTTTTATCCCGATGAAAAACTCTTCTTCAATTATTATATCTGGGACCCTTTTAATTTTTTCTTTAGGGCGGCTGCTTATCTCACCATCGCGCTCACCATTTTAGCCAGCCTCGTTTATGACAAGATCCCGCAAAACCAGAGGGGTGAGCTTTACGTGATGCTGCTGACTTTGGCGATTCTCCTGACGGTGATGGGAGGAGTTACGAACCTCCTGATGATTTTTCTCGCGATCGAATCGGTTTCTTTAATTTCTTATCTCTTGGTGGTGTTTCAAAAGTTCGATAAGCGTTCGAGTGAAGCGGCGCTCAAATATGTCTTATTTGGTTCGGTTTCATCGGCTGTTATGCTTTTTGGCATGTCTTTTATTTTCGGCGCGGCGGGTACGATTGATTTGATCAAAATCGGCACTGCCTTCGGCGGAATCGGAGAAATGCAAACCATTCTCTTAATCGGAATGCTGCTGACTTTGGTGGGAATCGGTTTTAAAATTTCCATGGTCCCCTTCCATATGTGGGCGCCTGACGTCTATCAAGGCGCGCCGACTCCGATCACGGCGTTTCTAACCGTGGCCCCCAAAGCGCTTGGATTTGCCGTCATGACACGTTTTCTCATGCTTGCCTTTCCTCATTGGGCCGGCAAATGGGCACATCTGTTGGTTGGAATTTCGATCCTCACGATGACGGTAGGAAACTTGGTTGCTATTTCGCAATCGGATATCAAACGTTTGCTGGCTTATTCAAGTATCGCGCAAGCGGGCTATATTCTAGCCGGCCTCGCGATGCCCGGCTCACTCGGCCTTCAAGCGATGTTGATTTATATTGCCGCTTATTTATTTACCAATCTGGGCGCTTTTTTCACGGTGACTACGATTGAGCAGAACATCGGATCCAACCAAATCGAAGCTTATAACGGCCTTTCCCGGCGAAATCCGCTTTTGGCGCTCGCGCTTTCCTTGTTTTTATTATCGTTGGCGGGTATTCCGCCGCTCGCGGGCTTTATCGGTAAAATTTATATTTTCTCGGCTGCTATCAACGCAAATCAGGCCGCGCTTGCCGTCGCGATCGCGCTTAATTCAGCCGTTGCTGCTTATTACTATTTTAAAATAATCAAAGCCATGTATCTGACTTCGCCCTCCGAAATCGGAAGCCCGTTCAAAAATCCGATCCCGATCAAACTAGCCGTATGCATCTGTCTTTTGGGAATCTTTTTGCTCGGCCTTTGGCCTGCTCATATCATACGCGTTGCCGAACAAGCAATCGTTACGCTCCCCTCGTTTTAGACTCTTTTTCTTAGATATTCTTCTCCAAAAAAATATTTAACTCGTTTAATTATAAAGAGTTATGATCTCATGGTTTGTATTCTAAATATTTAGTGGGTACTATTATAATTACCAGAAAAAGGCAAACTACCTGTAAAGGTAGGACGCAAAGCCGCGAATCCTAGAAAAGGCTAATTCAGGATAGTCGAGCTGCCCTTGGATCCAACCGATTCAAGGACTGCTCAGTCCTTTCCGTAGTCGGCGGAAAGGGCGAGCTGCCGGTGAGATTTACCAAAACCCATTTCCGGGCTGCCTTTTTTCGGAAATGGGTTTTTTATTTTGGAAAGGAAATGGATATGAAGAAAAAAATGAAAATGACGATCGTTTTCCTTGCGATTACTTTTTTTGTCCTCATGTTTTTTCAAATGGGTTTTGCTTTCGACGAGGCTGAAGCAAGAAGATTAGAACGCGAATATAAAAACGAGCTCGCACGTACCAATCCTGCCAAGCTCCGCTTTATAGAGCTGACAGAAAGACAAGAGGAATTACAAACTTCTCTTCAAAACCGCGGAGCCCAAGAATTCGATCGGAGGGAACGGGAAGCGATTGACCGAGCCAGCGGAATTGACATGCCGCCCAGACTCCCTAAGGGTTCAAATCCACAAGCTTGGGGCGATTATATCCGACGAATGGAACTTTACAAAATCAAACAAGAAAAGAAAGAGCTCTTCGGCGAAGCTTTTGGAGGAGAGGGCCAGCCCGGTCTTTCTCCCCAAGAAGCTCGGGCCAGGAGAGAGGAAAATCAAAGACGAGCTGACGAAGTGCGGCAGCAAAAAAAAGTAAGAGAAAGAGAAGCTGAAGACCGATTCCATCAGCAGCAAGATAAAGAAAAACGATTAGAGGGAGAATACTTAGATAAATTGAGGCGGGGAGACGATGTCCCTGAAAAACTCAAGGAGAAAATGCGAAAACAAATGGACGAAGATTTTCCTTTGCCAAAAGACTCCATGGCAGATCTTGGAGCTGACGATCCACAAGACACCATTTTCCGCAATGTCACAGGCGGTTATCGGCCGAGACCGCAGCCTAATCCTAATCCGCTACCGCCCAATCGAAATCGCGGCGGAAGAGGCGGAGGAACAGGCAGCGGTAAAGGTGGTTCAGGAAAAGGTGGCGGCCAGCATGGTGGATCGCCTGCTGGCCCTCAGTTTGGACCTCCGAAACCCGGAGATCCTATGCCACCTTCCGGTTCCTCAGAGAAAGACCTTTCGGGCTTTGGGCCGCCCAATAAAGGCGGAGTTTATGGACCTGAAAATCCTGATGGATCTTGGCCGAGCGTAGGACCGAAAGCATTCTTCGGCGACGCGCTTACACCAGCCGCAGGACTTGATTCCGGCCCCCAAAGCCGCAACATGGGGCAAGGCACATTTATTGTAGATAAACCGGTCGAAGCCGATGGCTACAAATCCGGGCCGGAATGCGACCATTAAATTAAAAGGAGTTAGAAATGGCGATGAAGCATCAGAACGCACGTAAACATGGTTTGAGAACTTCCATATTTTTAATCGCAATGACCATCCTTTTTTGGTTTGCGGTCTCGAACCCTGCACAGGCCGGTAAGATTATCCAGGGGCAAGACGGAACAGGATGGGAGTATGGAGAAGATGCCCAAGGAAGACCTACCACAACGATCCACTATCGGAAAGACCCTTATGAGTGGAGCATTCATAAAGGGGGCAAAGAAGTGCGGACGTACGATCCAAAAACCGGAGGCATCATCCACAACGAGTTTTTTAATGACGAGGGCGTGCGTCAATGGGAAGAGGCAATCGATCCCGAGACCGGCGATACAACGGCAACACGCTACTTTGATTTAGACGGAAATCCAAAGGTAACCACTAGTACTTCTAACAATTATTGGGTTAAGGAAGCGGCTTTGAAGCGGCGGGGCGAATACACGGAGGGTTGGCTCGATCAATTTACGAAAGATGAGGGAACGCTCTCTGATGGATTCAACGAGTGGGCTGAGAACATAGACAAAGGCGTTCAAGATTTAGCAAATCAATGGAAAGATTTTATCTCGGGTGGTTCGCTTGGGATTACAAACAAGACAAAAGATGCGCCTGCAAGAACTGAACCTTCTGAACCTGAATACGACCCTCTCGATTTTACGCCAGATGCTCCGTCAACTCCCGCTCAACCTAAGACACCCGAACCGAAGCGTCCGGAAACAGGAAATTGGGATTTCCTTCCCCAATATGACCCGCTGGATATGACACCGGGACCCAACTCATCTTCGCAAGCCGCTCCTGTTCCTGATTCCGCTCCAACGTTTGCCAACTTCCTTGGGTCATTCAATGAACCGACGCCCAAGGAGATCGACTACAACAAATATGGGGATTCGCTGGGTTTTGATCCACAAAGGGGCATCACCTTCGTTACGAATAGCGCGACAAAGGAAATCACCTATTTTTATCATCGACAGGATAATCAATTTCAGGATCCCCGGGGCGGCACTTACGTCGTTACCATGTTGAATGGCAAAGTTGTTCACGAGGACAATTACGATCACCTCGGCGAATTGATGGCTCCGGTTCCAAGCGACTCCCGACCTACTAACGCAGGCCAAAACCTAACGCCAGCCGAAGCTGGAGCGAGTTACTTTACATTTGGTGACAGCGGTGGAGACGCCGACTCCTCTTCCCCTAGTGCGTTGAGCGTATCGAGTACCTATCACACCGATACCGACGCATCAATATCCCTCAAAATGAAATTAACGTATTTGCCAGATTCATCCGAAAACACTGCTTCGGGGCCTGATTTTTCAAGCTTTGATGCCCTTCAACAGGGCGGCTTTGGAACGCTGAGTACGACGCCGACCGCCGCGTTTGATACGGCGCCTCAAAGCCGTGACATGGAAACCGGAATTCCCGGCGGGGCTTCAACACCATCAGACGCTCTACCTAAAACCGATTGTGATCATTAAATGATTTTAGACAGTAGGAGATAGGATGCGGCTTGAAAAATTGGACCCCAGAAATATCAAACAAATCTGCGGGATTATTGTCGCTATTTTGTTTGTGGCGCTTCTTTCGCTATTTGCCTCAAGTGTCCGCGCAAGTCAAAATTCAGAACCTCTCAATCGCGCGGCGGAATCTAGAATTAAATGATCCGTTCCCTTTTATTTTTCATACTTTGTTTCCTTACATCAAACTTCGCTTGGTGCGAGGAAATTTCTGATCCGCCACATCCTGCCCCAACTCAAAAAGCTAATCCATATTCAGACTGGAAGAAACCGCAATTGGAAGAAAAGCTTGCAAACCTTGAGGAAAAGCGCGCGAAACTTTTCAAGGAAGCAGAAAAACTTTCGCCGCGAAAAGATCATACGAAGCATGAGCTTAGACGGGCCGCGAGCGGGGAGCAATTTTATCTCAGGGAGAGATGGAATATCGATCGGGCTTCGAAGATGCCGCCAGGGCTTCCTCGATTTAACGAGATGATGGATCCGGATATTCGAGAAGAATACCAGGACCGGATGAATATCCACAGAAGAAGTCAGATGAGTGCGGAAAACATCATGGATGAAATTAAAGGTCAAAGCCGAGGCCTCGCAGGAGAAATAGAATCAGTAGTAGAACAAATAAAAAGTGTGCAAGACGCTCTTGAAACGCACAAAGCGAGGGAAAAAGAAAAAGCCGAGGCGCCTGAGGCGCCCGTCTATGGGCCTCCCAGACCGGGAGAGCGCCTTCCCGGCTGGCCGGAAGAGCCAGAATTACCGTTAGATCCGCTTACGTTCTCCGATTTAGACGCCATGCAAAGGGGTGGTATGGCTATGCTCGGATCCACTGAAGCTACTTCTACCGCAGTTTTTGATGCTGCCCCGCAGAGCCGTGACCTCATAACAGGAGCCGGAACCCTCGTCGCTGATTCGGCCGAAAAGGATAATTATATGTGTGAGACCAAATCATAATTCAAAAATGCCGCTTTTCGCGCCGTGATACAAATATTGCTGAACGTACCCCGCCGCTTGTCCCCAGCGTTTTCGACTGAACTCCTGCACCTTGCGTTCTGAAACCCTGCGATTTCGAAAATAAAGCTTTTTCATCACGCGGTGAATCCACACATCCACGGGAAACGCCTCATACTTTTGGAACCCGAAAAGGAGAGTGCAGTCAGCCACCTTCTCGCCAACCCCCAAAAATCTCATCAGCTCCGCTTTCGATTCTGTGTAATTCATCTTTTGGATCTGATTTGAAGAAAGTTGCCCGCGGGCAACTTTCTTCGCAGCTTCGAGCAAAAATGGAGCTCGATACCCAAGCCCTAATTTCCTTAACGCCTCTTCATTGCGATCAGCAATCGCTTCGGGCTTCGGGAATGCAAGAGCGGAAACTGAAAACGTCCGGGAAAGATTCGCGCGGATTTTTTGGATGCGTTTGATATTGTTATTCGAAGAAATAATAAAACATGCCAAAGCTTCCCATGGGTCTTGCCGCACAATCCGCAAGCCTTTGAACGCTTGATAAGCCCGAGCTAATCGTGTGTCTGTGCCGAGAATTTCATAAAGAGCGCTTAAATTATGATTCAAATCAAAGAAATTTTGCACTGCAGCCTCGGACAGTTTTCCTTCTTTGACGTCCACGGTCAAACAACCGTCCCGCTGACTTAAATGGACAAGCGCGTTTCTGATCACTCCTTCATACGTTCGATTCTCTAGTTTGGTAAAACCAAACACTTGCCCGGAATCCAAAGTGGCTTCTAAATTAAAATCGGGAACGTGAATTTTCATGACTGGTTAGGGCTTGCGCTTTTTTTCGGTCACCCAAAACTCCATGTATTTTCCGAACATGAGCCGCGTTTGAGCGTCCAAAGCCGGAAGAGCGCTGAAGAAAACGACGATCACCGGAACGAGCAGCCATTCGAGCGCAAAAACAAACCGTTTCCATAATGAATTTTTCACCTTCTTCCTGGGAAGAAGCAGCAGGCTCAGAATAATGGTGGCGATTAATGCGAGAGAAGCCAAATTGAAAATAATGCCTGTGATGCGGGGGGTGCTGTAGTACAAAACCGAATCCGAAAATTCCCGTCCCGCAAACAGCACGGGTAGCCAGCCGATGAACGTTAAAAGAAACGCCCAAGTCGCCCAGGCAACATTGTCTTCGAATAATTTGAAGGCATACCGCGCCCGGTTGTACAAGGAAATTTTGTTGGCTTTTAAAAAACCTCTCATAACGATGGGAAAATTTTCAACTCCCCATGCCCATCTCCTCTTTTGCAAATAAACGTTTTGAATCGTCTCCCAAAAATTGGCGCCTGAAACGACATCCATGGATAAAGTAATGTACATGGGAATGACGCGGTATTTTCCGTCAAAATGGATCAGAGCCTTCCAAAAAATGGCCGAGTCGTCAGAAATAATATCGACGGGCCAATAGCCGATTTCTACCAAAGCTTTAAAACTCATGCTGTGGCTGGAAAAAGTGACCAACTTGTCCGAATTCGTCGCTTCAATCAATTGAAAAAAAGAAGATCCGATATCTAAAACCCTTCCGAACGCCGGCGCTTCCCAAATATTGTTGTGATAAACGGGAATCGGCTGAAAACTGGCCTGATTTCTTTTCGGATAAATCATGAAGTGGTATGTCAGGCATCCGAAATAATCATGGCTCACGACGGTATCCGCGTCAAAACAGGAAACAATCACGCGTTCATAAGGGATTTGCTTCGCTTCAAAATACCGGGCGGCTTCCCGGGCCGCATAGGTCACATTGGCGCCTTTGACGCGCGCTTCGCCCGGGAGGCCTTGAGGGTGAGAAACGACAAGAAAATCAAAAAAAGAATCTTGATATTTCAGCCGCAACCGATGGACGCCTTCCCTCACCTGGATATCCGCCCGCTCCTCAAGCGCGATCACCACCAAAATTTGCTTCGGCGGAAACTTTTGATTCGTCAAGCTGGCAATGCCGGCTTCGACAATTTCCTCAGATTCTTTGATCACAGCAAAAATGACGAGATGATAAATTTCACTGGAAGGGGGCGGCAGTAAACCGCTTTTTTTTAAAAATTGGACTTTTCTTCGGTGAATCCACAGGGAAACTTTTCTTTTAAGATCAGGTTCGGAAGAAGGCGGCTTAAGCTCGTTTGCGTACGATGCTAAACGGTCAATTCCATGAACTCTTGCCATCCAATCGGTTTGGCGTTCCGCAGATAGCCTGAGATAAGCTAAGACGAGAAAAAGAGTCATGTAAAAAAGCCTGAGCAGCCAATAAAAATCAAAAGCGATGATCAAAACGGCGGCAAGGATCGGATTCCGGAAAGCAATGGCTGACATGCCGAGCAGAATGGTCCAACTCGTAAGCCCCGGCAGAATTTCAAAAAACCGTTCGAGAAACGCTTCGCCGCCTTTTAGGTTTCGCCGCGTGAATTCGAATTTCACAACTCTCCGATCTGCGCTTGCTTCTTCTCTTCTTTTCTTTCCGGAAATGGGAGGATCAGAAGATCTCTTCTCGGCAGCACTTCAAGAAAAGAAATCCTCCCGCTGAGACGATCCAAATAGTAAAGTTTTCCTGCCTCTTCGGAATAAAAAACCGAGCTCTTGGGCTTCACTTCCATCAGCTCATACAAATGCGGTTTGCCGTAAGTTTCGAGCTCAAGTGAAAATACTTTATTTTTATCCCGAAAAAGAATATGCGATCCCTCGTAGACCCAAAAAGCTTGTTCGATCCGTTCGCCTTTTTTAAATGCCCACGCTATTCTAGGGCCTGCTTCAAATCCATTTTCCTTTCCCCGCTCCTTTGAAAAATCAATGATACCGATCGCATCTTTTTTCCAAACGAGGACACACTTGGTTTTGGGATAAAATTCCATACCCAATACGCCGCTAGAAACCAACCGGTAAGGAAGCCGATTGGTAAGAAGCTCCCCATTTTCACCCAGGAAAAGGATAATGTCGTCTAAAAAAACTTTGATTTTGTAGAATTCGCTTTCCCCAAACAAGGATTTTCCCAAAGCCGGGTCTTGGAGCAAGGTTTTTTCCACGTTACCTGCAGGATCCGTTTGTTCCAAAACAAAATGATCCCTCAGAATGTAAACTTTTTTTTCATACAGCCCAAACCCGCGGACGTGCTCTAAAAACCGCGGCCGGATCAAGCGCGAAACAACATCCAGCCGATTCAAATAACCGTTTTGAAAAGCGAATAAATATTTTTTATAATCCGGATCCCATTCGATTCGCTCCGGTTTCTCGAGAAAAAGGCCGGTCAAATCATAAATTTGAGTTTCTCTTCCGGTCAAAACCACCCACAAGAACTTCTTCTGATCAGTTGAAACAGCACGGATCAACAGAGACTGGCTTTCCGGTACGGTAAAAAAAGAGGAAACTTCCGCGTTGCTGAGTGAAACGCCGTCTTCGGACAGAAGCGGCCTTAATCTTTCGCTCTTCCAGTCAAAAACGAACGCATCCCCGAGAAACGCTGTTTTGGTAAGCAAAAAAAAGCGGCTTCCGCTGATTGGAATGATGTCCGTAAAAACGCCGGAGGAAAGCGCCTTCCGTTTTCTTTCCTCAGGCTCCAATAAAACTCTTTCGAGAACGGTCGCTTTGCCTGCTTCTACGGGAAGGACTTCGGTCCACGGCTTATATTTTTTGAGGACTAACTTTACGGGATAATCTCCCGGAATGAGGTTCGGCAATACGGCAGGCGTATGCTTTGTGTAACGGCGGCCACCGACATAAACGGAAGCGCCCGGCGGGGCGGTCGATAAATAAATGAGGCCGCTTTTAAAAATGCCCTGCTCAGTACCGGGCTGATAGATGTAGCCTAAGGCGTACAGAATAATGAGCGGGCAGAAGAAAAGATAGACGGCAATCAGAAGATAAAAAAAGATTTTTCTTAAAACGGGCATTGCGGAACATCACCAAAGCTGCGTGGCATTTCGAACCCCGTCCAGCACAAATTGAATCGCGATGGCGGCAAGGAGCAGCCCCATCAAACGGCTGATGATCTTAAGCGTAATGGCGCTCATCAGGGACGATCGGATCGCTGCGACGCGCAAAATAAGAAATGTAAGAAGAGAAACCAGAAAAATATTGCCCCCGATAGCGGCCCGGTGAAAGAAACTTGAGCCCTGGGCGCTTAAAAGCACAACGGCCGTTATGGCTCCGGGCCCCGCCAACATGGGAATAGCAAGAGGCGTGATCGCAACGTCTTCCTTGTTCGCCCCCTCCGCCTGTTCCTCCGGGGTTTCCTTGAGGGCCGTTTGGCGTGCCTGCAACATATCAAGTGCAACCTTTAAAAGCACGATGCCTCCCGCAATTTCAAAAGCAGGCATCCCGACGCCAAAAACACCGATCACCCACTCGCCGCCCAGAGCAAAAACAAATAAAACAAAAAAAGTGACGATGGAGGCGAGCCTAGCCATGCGGATGCGCTCTGATTGCGTGTTCCCTGGCGTCATCGCAAGAAACGTGGGAACGGCGCCCACCGGATCTACGATGACAAAAAGAGACCAAAAAGACAGAATAACGAACTGGACCGGTTCACTGAAATTCCACATCTACAGATCTCCAAGGGATAGCCCTCTGGCGAAGGCGATGCACCGATTTTACACAATAACCCTAACTCAGCACAACGATTATCTCCACACTATGGTGTGTATACCTTAGTGTGCTTCAACCCAAAAGCGGGCACTGGATCAATTCTGAAAAGTTATTCACCATAAAATCCGGCCGAAGATTTTCCAATCCCGCTTTGTTCTCAAAACCATAAGCCGCGGCGATCACTTTGACCTTCGCATTTCGAGCTGTTTCAATATCAATGGTGCTGTCGCCGATCAATACGGTTTCATCGGAACTTACTTGAGCCGATTTCATCATTTCAAGCACAGGTTCGGGTGAAGGTTTTTTAGCAAACTCCTGATCGCCTCCCATGATGCGAAAAAAATAAGCCTCTACGCCGAGCCTGAGAAGAATTTCTTGGGAAAAGCCCGCCGGCTTATTTGTAATCACTCCCTGCTTGCGGCCCTTGAAATGTTCAAGCACCGCTCGAACCGAAGGAAATAATTGGGTCTCATCCAATAAATGTTCCGCATAACGGCCGCGGTAAAGTTTGATGGAACGTCTTAGTAGGGGCGACGCATGCGTCGCCCCTGCACTTCCCTCACCACCCAGCGTTTCCGTCAGCACATTCCGCATCAAATCCGTAACGCCGCGGCCTACAAAAGAAATAATTTCCTCCATTTCAATTTCCCTGAGGCCAAGTTCTTTCAAAGCCCAGTTGACGGCGTTCGCAATATCCCGGCGCGAGTCGATTAAGGTTCCGTCAAGATCGTAAATGAGGAGTTTAATCATTCCACTATCCAAAAACCCGAAATCCGAATATCGAAATTCGAAACAAATTCAAATGATATAATTCCCAAATGTTAAAATGTTTTTGACCACTGTAACATTTGGATTTTGATATTGTTTCGGATTTCGTGCTTCGGATTTCGAATTTGATTTAATACGTCCTTAACCAAATTTTCATAATACTCGGCTTCTTCAATTTTCCCGCGTTTTCTTGCACCTCGTCCAACGATCCTTGCCTTCCTCGAAATTTCAGACACTACCAACTTTTTTTGTTCGGGAGTTAAATCGCCCGAATGAAAAAGCTTGAGAAGCGCTTGAAT
>CAZPKZ010000019.1:0-13974 GCA_964587285.1 uncultured bacterium
CGTAGGGGTCCTTCCCTTCATAATCTTGCTTCGCGATGGCTTCTTTGATTTTGTCAATACTGTAAATTGTGACATGCGGATCCAACTTACCCGCAACCACAATGTGTTTGCCGCTTGGCGTCACATCCGCCCCGTGCGGGCTTTTAGGTTCAGGCGCAAAGTGCAAGATTCCTTCTTTAACTGCGGTATCCATCATAATGACCCGCATTCCATTAATGATTTTGACTCCTCCCTTCTTTGCTACCTCCTCTGCTTTCCTCCAATTAATAATGTGGAGATAATCCATGTCGCGCTGGGCCGTACCCGCTTCAAAAGGCGGATTGCCGTCCTCGATTCCGCCGGTTGCCATCTCGGTGTTAAAAGAATTAATGAACGCCCAACCGTCACTTGCCACTTTCCCGCCATCGGCCAGATCCTGCCAATAAGGAGGAAGTTCGATACCGAATGATTCTTCCGGGATAATACGCCCCTGGGCTCTGTCAAATTTCCAAAAGGTCGCCAAACCGCGGTACTTTGCTTGATATTCCGAAAGAGGCGCGTATTCCCTGCCAAGCGGCTCCGCAAATTGAGAACCTTCCACCACATATTCCGTGTTGGGAGTGACAAAGGCAGAGCCGTGGTTATTGTTGATCACTGGATTTGCAATAATCTGCTTCGTTTCGAAATCTCTCAAATCGATGACAGCGATACGCCCGGATGCTTTATCCCCGATAAAAAGAAACTGGCCGTCATAATCTCCGTTCGTTTCGCTGAGCGCCGGATGATGCGTGTCAGCGGAAGTCAGTGGCTTACCATCCGCGCTGATCACGCTTTTCGGATCGTTAAAAGGGCTTTCCTTTACGCCGTATCCGTAGCCCTGCCAAGGTTCGGGCGTAAAAACAGCGATCGTCCTTAAAAGCCTCATGGAAGGAAGCCCGATCGCAAACATTTGACCGCTATGGCCGCCGGAAGCAAACATGACGTATTCGTCGCGCTTGCCTGTAGGAACATAACTGGAAAGAGCGCCATAAACATCATCGGGATTAAGCCCCCGTTCTTTGACCACTGTCATGGCATCAGCGGGGAGCGCCACAGCAGGCGCCGAAGCTTCCTTCGGCCCTTTTTTGCCTCGTCCCAGTTGCAGACCGACCGTGAAAACAACCAGCACTAAAACTAAGATGACCAGCCAAGATTTTTTCAATTGCGCCATTTTTAATCCCCCTTTACTGATTTTTTACTTTTAATTAACGAAAAACTCTTTTGATTCATGATCTGCTTAATCGAGGTAGAATCTAATTCAGAAATCAGTATCTTTCTCGCTCTCTTCCAAGTCGCGTGAACCGAACATGGATTTCGATGATCGCACCGAGATTTTCCCAAAATACATCTTTTAAATACATTCTTACCGTCAATGGATTCAATCAAATCCAAAAGTGAAATTCGGCTCGGATTTTTTCGAAACGAATAACCGCCCCCGGGACCGTGTTGGGTCAGCAAAACACCTCGTTTCACAAGCGCTTGAAACACCTTCCGAGTAAACCAAACGGGAAGGCGCGCCCTTCTGCAAATCACCTCAACCGAAAAACCGCCGCGGCAATCGCTCGGACGAAGATACGACAAAGCCCGAATCCCATATTCGCAACCCTTCGAATAGATCTGAAGCATACGTCCCATTCCCCTCAATCCTGAATCAATAGTGGAGTCCTATATCCACTATTAAGTATAGACGTTGAAGGGTTTTTCTGCTGTGACGTACGTCACTTAATGACTGGACGGGAAAACGCGCGAGCGTACCGGTTCGTAAAGGCAATTCGGTTCTTCGGCAAGAAGGTCACCTTTGTCTTCGTAGGCGCGCGCCCGGCAGCCGGAGCAAATCCGCTTAAACTCGCAAACCCCGCATTTGCCGCCAAGAAAGCCCGGATCGCGCAACTGGTAAAAGATGGGGGAAGTTTCCCAAATTTCCTTAAGCCCCTGAGTTTGGACTTTTCCCGAGCTTATCGGAAGGTAGCCGCATGGAAATACTTCTCCTTTGTGCGAAACAAAACAAATGCCGGTCCCGGCCAGGCACCCTTTTGTCATTTGATTTAAAGACGCTTGACCACGGTACCGGTTCTGGCCGGGACAGGTTTCATCTACTTTTTGGTTGTTAGAAACCTGTCCCGCAACAGAACCGGTACCGTATAAACTTTTCTTCTGCGCTAAAATTCTAAAATAATGCGGGGCGCAAATGGGGCGAATGTGAATTTTCCGCTCTGAGGCCTGTTCATAAATTTGGAGGAGGGCTTGCTCATACTCCTCGGGCGTTAACTGGTATTCTTCCTTAATTTCAAGCCCGCAGCCCACGGGAACAAGCAGAAAATAATGGAGGCTCTCTGCGCCAAGTTCGAGGCTTAAGCGGTAAATCGCTTCAAGCTCATGAATATTGTGCCGCGTCAGCGTCGCATTCAGCTGCATCGACATTCCGAACGACTTGAGATGCCTGAAACCAGAGACCGCTTTTTCAAAAGAGCCTGCCATATTTCGAAACCGGTCATGCGTCTCAGGAGTGGCCCCATCCAAACTAATCGAAACCCTTCGCACACCGCTGTGCACAATTTCCTTCGCAAGACCCTCCTCGATTAAAGTTCCATTGGTAGCCAAAGCCACGGGCAATTCATTCCAACGAGCAAAGCGGATCAGCTCAAAAATATCCCGCCGCGCGAGCGGTTCGCCTCCGCTAAAAACAAGGACGGGCTTGGGATTAAAATCTTCGGCTAAACTTTCGATAAAGCGGAGGGCTTCTGCGGTGGAAAGATCATTTTGAGACATGGATTTGCTTATCTCAAGCCTGCGGCAGTGAACGCACTCCAAGTTACAAGCAACGGTGACCTCCCAAAAAATAAGCCGAAGCTCATTCGCGCGGGATGGCTGCATCACTATTCTCCAAACACGCCGACTTCTTCATTCGTGAGGTAACAAGCAGGATCCGGGCCCCACGAATCGCCGGTGACAATTTTGGCGCGGACGCGGAGCGCTCCGCCGCAGGCATCAAAAAACCGACAGGGCCTGCAGCGCCCATAAATATAACTTTTGCGGTCCCTTAACTTTTGAAGTATCGGATCACGTGAGTCTGTCCAAATCTCGCTGAACTTTTTTTCGCGCACGTTTCCGAGCGAAGACTGCATCCAGAATTGGTCCGGATGAACATGGCCCTGTGAATCGATGCATGCGATTCCGATACCGGAAGAATAAAGGCCCCCGCCATTCCAGGAAATTCTTTGATACACCTCCTCTGCCCGCGGATCGCCCGATTCCTTCAACTTGAGATAAATGTAGGGCCCGTCCGCATGATTATCGACGGTCAGCACCTCAAGCGGATAACCATTCTTAAGAATCAACTCTGTCCGTTTCAGGATTCGGTCTATGCCTTGGCGTGTTTTTTCGGGATCGATGGCAAAGATTTCTTTTCCTCTTCCGCTCGGCACGAGATGATAAAAACAAACCCGGTGGATTCCCTCTCGTTCGATCAAATCAAAAAGAAGGTCGACCTGATTGATGGTGTAATCAGTCAGTGTCAGACGAAGGCCTGTTTTTTGTCTGACCGAAATGAGATTTCGAATCCCCGCAAGCGTTTTACGAAACGCTCCCTCCACGCCGCGGAAGTGATCGTGAATGGAATTGATTCCGTCTAAACTGACTCCCACGTAGGAAAAATGAGCCTGTTTAATCTGAGCGGCAACTTTTGCATTAATGAACGTGCCATTCGTAGAAAGTGTCGTGCGAAGGCCTAATTGGCGGGCATATTCGGCAAGTTCAATCAAATCAGGCCTCAGAAGCGGCTCTCCGCCCGAGAAAAGAACGGCAGGAACTTTGAAGGAAGCGAGGTCATCAATGACCGCCTTAGCTTCTTTTGTGCTAAGTTCGCCCTCGTAATGTTTCCGCTCGGAATCACTATAACAATGCAAGCACTTGAGATTGCACATCCGGGTGATATTCCAAACGACAATGGGACGTCTCTCAGAAGCAGATTGAGGAACCGCGTACGGTTTTTCACCCCATGGCATGCCGCTTCTTGGATGAACTCCGTACCGATGCGAAATGGACGGAGACTCGCTTCCGCCGTAAAGATAACCGACATCAATCATGGTGTTTGCCGGCGTCCCGCTAACCGACGTTTAAAACGCAATTCCAAGAACCAAAAGGGTTCGGCACACATTCTTTCGATTGAGGATCGCATTGCCAAGATCCGTCCACAACAAACAAATACTCATAACGCCCCGGCGCAAGTTCCAACCGTGTCGTCCATCGGCCGTCTTTCTCTTTTTTTGATTGAAAGTTCCTGTGAGGCAGACCGATTGAGCCGACGGCGCGTAATATTCGAAATAAACCTTCTGAGTCGAACTTTTCTGTGATTTGGGCTTCACTGCTTGTTTCAGTTGCATTGGATTTTCCTCCTCTTTACTGTAATTTTATTTTAACTCGCCTTCTTTATTCGCCTTTTCAACTCTTGTTTTTCGCTCGGACGGAGTTCTTGATCAATGATTTTATAAACACTCTCATTCTCCGCCTGTATGTGGTTGCGGATCAAATAAATCAGGTAGATGCCAAGCTCTCTAATTTTTTCGAGCGTCTTGCCGTCATTTGGTTCACTCGCGTCCTTTTCAAGTTCTCTGATTGATAATTCGAAACTTTTTAAATTCCGTTTAAAATCTTCGTGCTCTGCATGGAGCAGATGGATCACGGATTCCAATTTCGGGATATGGACTTCTAGAAATGGAAAAAGGGTTTCTTCTTCAAATTTCATGTGTCGGATCACTTCGCTATTAAAAAATTTTAATGTTTCTCGGACTTCTTTCAGATTTTTTCCGATGCAGGCTTTCCCCTCGTAACGCAAATGAGTCAGAATCTCTTGGAAGCGGTCCGTCTCCTGTGAAATACTGTGGTGTTCTTCTCCCAAAAATTCTGAGAGCCCGTTGATTGCAAGCTGTTTCTGAGTCATTTTTTGACTCTCCTATGTTTGCTGTGGAACCTAACAGGAATTGTTCGATTCGTCAGTGACGGACGTCACACAAAGTGGAAAAAATGGATGTGGAGGAAAGGGAATTAGTTTACTGAAGAAGTTTCTCTAAGCCTGCTTTATTGCAGATGATAATTTGGTGGGGTTTGATGTCGATCAACTTTGCGCGTTTAAGCTGGTAAAGATAGCGGGCTACCGTCTCGCGCGCGGTGCCGAGTCTTTGGGCAATTTCCTCGCGGGTGAAAGGAATGAAAAGAGTGTCTTCGCGGCGCGATGGGCGCGTCTCCTCGGCCAGCATATCCAATAAAAATTTGACGAGGCGTTTTTTCACATCCTTTAAGGAAACTTCCTCGATCAAGGAACTGAAGCAGCGGAGTTTCTCGGCAAACAGCCGGTTCAAGGCATGGCTTACTTTTGAATTGGTATTGACCATTTTGACGTAATCCTCGCGGGAAAGAAACCATACGGTCACGGGCGTCAAGGCCTCTGAAGTCGTTGCGCACGACCATGTGGGAGCGCCCGGATTACAGGCGCAAGTGTCTCCCGGCCCTAAGGTTTCCAAAATTTGTTCCCTGCCGGAGGAAGCCGTCCGATAGATTTTAATGCGGCCCGACTGGACAATGAAAACCCGTTCGCAACCTTTTCCCTCGTAGAACAGGATTTCTCCTTTATCGAAAGACTTTTCCTTTAGGCAAGCTTTAATGGAATTAAGCTCGCTCTCAAACAATCCTTGGAATAAGGGCACTTCCTTTAATGAGAGAGTCATGGATCTCCCCAATAGCACTGCTTAATAAATTGAAACGGGCGTTGGAGGCATACGCACATTTCGGTATGCTCTTTTGATTTTCGGGCGCGACTTAAAAACCTCGGAAAGTTGATCGGGGTCCACTTGCTCAAGTGCTTTGTAAACTTCAAGCGCCCGAGCGTAGCGGCCATTCAACCAATACGCCCAAGCCAAATGGCGAAGGGCCTCGGAATTGCTTGGATCGAGTTCCAATACTTTTTGCGCGAAGCGAATCCGATTTTCCAAGCGGCTGCCAAAATAAACTAAGCTCTCCAAATAGGCCGAAATTAAAAGTTCCTGATTGATGCCCATCTGCGTTGCAATTTCTTCATAAGATCGCTCGCGGTCAAATTGCCAATCTCCTTTCGGGGCAATCCAGTTCCGCTCAGCCATTTCCCTCGCGACCGCGTGCCCCACAAGAAAATGCCCTCTTACGGAAAAATGGACATTGTCCTCAATGATAGGCTCACCTAAGATGCCGCCCTTAACTTCAGAACTGAGGACTTGCTCTGTATCTACCAGTTGTAGCCCTTCCGTTTCCTTCAATTCTTCAAAAATCTTTAATATATCTATGGTAGCCCGGCTGATAACGGCGTCGTGATCGCGCGCGTTTTCAAAGAACCGCTTTGCCTGTTTGAAATGACCTTTCTCCAAATAAATTTCTCCCAAACGAAAAGACAAATCGGCATATGCAGGATCAATTTTATAAGCTCGCTCATAAAACTTCCGCGCGTTTTCGAGATGACCTTCATTCTGCTCAAACTTTCCCATGGCGTACCATTTATCCCACTGCGCCAGATCTCGAGGAGACAGCCCCTCCAGATGAACTGAATAAGAAGGCGAGAAATCTTTCAAATTGCATACTGGTTTAAGAAATAAAACGTGAACCCCGTGTTCCTTCGCCAGAGTTAAGATCTTCCAAATGTTTTGTTTCGAATATTCAATGTTTTCCCAATATGCCGGTTCCTCTTTCGTAATGACGTCCTCGGCCTTGACCCCTAAAGGAAAGCTTTCGATAGGGTTTGACCGGAGAGCGCGATTTGACCGATTCTTCTTCAACCACATCTGCGCCCTGATCACGCACCGATAAACCGCCGAAACAAAATGGCTCTTCTGAATTAACTGGTTAAGATGGGCATTGAAACCGCTTTCTTCTGCTTCTACCTGATCCTTGCGGTTCCCGGGCAAGAAAGCATTATGTCCCAAATAAAAAATGGCGATATCCGGCTTATACGCTAAGGTCTGTCTAAACGTCTCATAAATAAAATGACTTCCGCATCCCGGGCGGGCAAATTTAACAACCTTGATATTTTGATCCGGTAGGTAATCCTTGAGATAAGCTTGAAGCCAACTGGAAGGGCTTGAAACCACTCCGTAATGAGCCCCATACATCGTGGATTCACCGTAAGTGAACACCCTAACTTGGTCTTGAGGTTTTTGGGAGTTCAGTTTCTGCTGGATGATGATTCGCTCGACATAGCGGCTCGCCCCTTGAGGCGCCCCCGAAAAATAAAAAATGGCTTCAAGGGTTAAAAAGAGAAAAAACGTCGTGAAAAGTATCCGGCGTACGTTTTTAAAAAATAGACTGATCGAAATTGCATACATCGTTGAAAATTTATGCTTGAACAAGCAATCCTTCGCTTAAAGTGCGCGCTTTTTCTTTGCTGACCAGTTTTTCAACGAGTTCCAACGCAAACTCGAGCGCCGAGCCAGGCCCGCGGCTTGTGATCACATTGCCGTCCACGACAACGCGGTCTTCCGAAAATGTAATGGCCCCCGAAAAACTTTTCTCAAATCCGGGATAACACGTCGCGCGCTTGCCGTCCAAGATTCCGGTTGGCGCCAAAGCGAGCGCGGGCGCCGCACAAATCGCGCCGATGAGCCGCTTCTCGGCGTTCATTTTTTCAATCAACTGAGCCACCTTTTCTGACTCTGCCAAATTTTGAGCGCCCGGCATGCCTCCCGGAAGAATGATGGCGTCTGGCAGTTCATGATATTCCTCTAGTGTTATATCGGTTTGGAATTTGATTCCGTGAGCGCCGGATACCGTTTTCCCCGGAAGACCCGCAAGGATGACATCAACTCCTGCCCTCCTTAAAACATCAACCGGCGTGATGGCTTCGATTTCCTCAAACCCCTCCGCTAAAATCACAAGCACCTTCTTAGCCATCTGAATCCTCCTTACTTAAGGGATTTAAACATCCAGAGTGAGAGCAAGAAACAGGCGGCGGCCGCGACCAAACTATACCAATGAGGAACCGTAAAATCGCCGACGATGACAGAGGTGCGAAAGATAAATCTCACGACATGCGCAACAGACATCAATAAAAATATCACGCCCGCAACGTTTAACGCCGCCCGCTTGGATTCCATAATTCCTCCTCCCTAAATTCTATCTGCTGTAGAGTTGATTTCCCTTATCACCCGATTGCGATCCAACTTTTTCATTTCTTCAAGCGATAGAGGCACCACAAGGTTCCAGTTTTTATCGCTTGAAGTCCCCGGAAAATTAATTCTCATTTCCCATGAATCAGTCGCGTCAAAGAAATTGCCTAAGGCGAGCCAATCTTGAAGTAATTGTATGCTAAAAATGGAAGCTGCGCCGCTTATTTTTTGAAGCGCGGATTTAACGAGGCCGGCCGAGCTTTTCTCTTGAAGCCGCCCGGGCAAATTCAGGTAATTCCAGAATTTGATCTTTTCATCATAGGAATACCGGTACAAATCAATGAGGCCGCCAATTTCGGATTCCACTCGATTTAAAACGCGGACCAAAACCGCGCTTGAACTAATTTCCTCTCTCCAACGTAACCGGTGGTGCGCCGATTTCCCAAGATCAAAAAGTTTAGGCCTTATTTCTTCAAATGAAATCCCCTTTGCCTCGCAACTGCGTTTAAACAGCGGCTCATAAACTGTGCCTGCTTCATATTCCCACCACGCGTTAAATGAGGCCATGTCGTGCGTGGAAATCGTGGCGATTGAATTCTCACGGTAGCTTGCCGGCGGGCTAAATCCGTATTCATTTTCAGGATCCCGCATCCAGCGCTGAACATCCATTCCCGGAATTCCGAATTCCTTTAATACCCGATAAGAACATTCCGGGACGGTTCCCAAATCTTCCACACACACAAGCATTTTTGTATGTTGAACGATGAGCGATAATAATTTCCGGCCGTGCGCTTCCCATATGCTCTCGTCAGAGGAGTCAAAAAAACCGTTTAACCCGCCGTTTTCAATCGGCTCGGATAAAGGAATAGACCAAATTCGATAAAGGCCCACCACATGATCAATCCGGAGCAAATCATAAAAATTCTCGGCGTATTTCAAACGCCCAAGGAGATATTGATAGGAATCCGCCGCGATTCTTTCCCAGTTGCAGGGAGGCATTCCCCATCGCTGGCCTTTAAAAAAGTAAGCGTCGGGCGGAGCGCCGCTGGATAAGTCCAGCTTAAAATATTCGGGATGCGACCAGACATCCGCGGAGTCTCGGGCAGCCAGAAAAGGTAAATCGCCCATGAGAAATACTTGTTTGTTTCGCGCGTATTTTCGAATGTCTTTAAATTGCTCAAAAATCTGCCATTGAAGCCACATATGAAAGTGGAGTGTCTCTTTGTGTTCTCGCTCAAAACAATCAATCGCTTCCTTTCTTCTTTCTTTAAGCTCAGTAGGCCAATCTTCCCATTTTTTTCCGCCTTGTTCTTCCTTGATCACTTTGAACAACACGTAATCCCTAATCCAAAATTGATTTCGCATGACAAACCTTTTGAAAGCGGGGGAATTCTTGGCGGCCTTCTGATAAATGTTCCAGAGCAATTCCAGTTTTGCGGCTTTGATTTGGTAATTGACTCTCGCGCCCTCATGGACGGTACCGTAAGTTGAGCGAAGCACCTCAATTTCTTTCTCAAATGATCCTCTCCGAATCCCTTTAAGCTTTCCCAAGCATAAATACATCGGTTCGAGGGCAAAACCGCTCTGAGCATCGTAAGGCACGAATTCAAATCCGACATCATTTAAAGGAAGAAGCTGGATGATGCTCATTTTTGTTTGTTTGCACCAATCCACTAAAAGTTTAAGATCTGGAATTTCGCCGATTCCGATACTTTTCTTCGAAAAGAGCGAAAAAAGCGGCGTGACCACCCCCGCGCGGCGTTTAAGCCCAACGCGCCTCCATTGTTTTTCGGAAATCGACTTCAAGAAGGACTGATACATTTTGCGGGCCGAACCAATTTTTGATACACGCCGCGGCCGGTTTTGAATTCAGCCATATTGCTTTTGGCCCGAGCGAGATGCGTGACGAACTCCGCCTCGAACGATTTCCCCGTGATTTGCTCGGCCAATTCAATCGCCCGCGCGGCATAGCGCAAAATTTGAACCGTCTCAATTCCTGAAATATCGTTAAAAAACCAGCCGCAGCTCGTGTACATGAGCATGGCGTAACGTTCCATTTCAAGCAGTTTTAAACTCAAGCCGACTTCATTCTCGGCGAGGGGCTTTGCCGCATGCCGTTCAAAAAATTCCCATTGCGTTTGACTCGACCGGCTGAGAATCATTTCAATATACTCATTACGCGCAGACCAAATATCCTTGAGGTATTTTGAGCCGTAAAGTTCATAAATTTCAAAAAACTCATCGCGAAGCCAATCGAGAGATCGCCTCAAAGGCATCCGCCAGCGTTGATTCCATCCTGCCGGGCCTCCCGTATGGCAGCCGCAATTTTCTTTCCACCGCTTGACTCCGTGCGCACAGCTCCAGGAAGTACCGTCTCCATCTTCGCCCTCTTTGATTTGAACTTCAAACCGCGGAGGATGCGATTCTAAAAATTCTCCATAATTGACGACCGCATACCCCCGTTTGGGCGCTTCTACATTTAATAGGTAAGCCAGCGCCCTTTCGCCAAAGGCCTTGTGATGGCCGAAGGTTTCGCCGTCCGTTGCCACATGAATGAGCTGGGGATGAGCTTCGGTTTTTGCGCGAGCTTTATCCAAAGCCTCAGCGAAATACTTGGCTTCAAAGGCAAGGCTTCCAAACGAAAGTTCTCTGGCGATCGGGCCATCATAGAAAAAAAGATCGATAAATTTCTGGGGATTTGATTCAAAAAACAACCGATAGGGCATCCGCGAATCGATCTTGCCGGATGAAACATCGTGCCAGCGTCCGCCATCTAAATTTTTAACCGCTTGCGCCTGCTGCGGAGCCAGAATTGTAAATTTAATTCCTTCATCGGCCAAAATTTCAAGGGTTTCTTCACTACAGGCAGTCTCCGGAAGCCACATGCCTTCAGGTTCTCTTCCGTAGCGGTATTTAAATTCCCGGATTCCCCACTTCACTTGCGTTACCTGATCACGATAGCCGGCAAGCGGCATAATCATATGATTGTAAACTTGGGCCATCGCGTTGCCGTGGCCATGATGAACAGAGCGGCTTGTTTGGTCTGCTTGAATGATTCTTTGATAGGTTTCGCGGTGCTTTTTCTCGAGCCACGACAAAAGCGTCGGCCCAACATTAAAACTCATTTTCTCAAAATTATTGACGGTCTGAGTCACATTTCCTTTCTTATCAAAGATTTTCGCTTCCGTGTTCGGCAAATAGGACTGATGATAAATTTTTTCATTCCAGTCATGATGGGGATGGGCTCCATCCTGAAGTTCAATTTCATCCGTCCAAGGATTTTCTCTCGGCGGCTGGTAAAAATGTCCGTGGACACAGAAGCAGGCTTTTTCTTTTGTCATTTTGTTTCCTTAAACGCAAATATATTCACCGCAATCCGCAATCCATAATAGTAGGGCAGGTTTAAACCTGCCCTACGGTTGGGCGCCACCGGAACATATTGACTGCGAGCGGCGGAAAATGAAGAACCAGTGAAAAGGGCCGGCTTTGCCACGGCAGCGCCTCCGATTGAATGCCTCCGGCGTTTCCGACGCCGCTTCCTCCGTATTCTCTCGCATCGCTATTTAAAATTTCTTCGTAAAACCCTGTACTTGGGACTCCGACTCGATAATTCATTCGGGGAACAGGCGTCATGTTGCAGGTAATTAAAATAAGTTCCCGTTTATCTTTCGACCAGCGAATAAAACTGAGGAGGCTCGCTGCAGCGTCCGAAAAATCAATCCATTCAAAGCCCGGCCACTCAAAATCCACTTCATAAAGGGCCGGGTATTTGCGGTAGATGTGATTCAAATCCCTCGCAAACTGATTCACCTGTTTGTGAGGCGCGTAATCTAAAAAATGCCAATCCAAGGACAGATTAGAGTCCCACTCGCGGCTTTGAGCAAAGTCACAACCCATAAAAAGAAGTTTTTTGCCCGGATGTCCGAACATAAAACCTAAAAAAAGCCTCAAGTTTGCAAATTTTTGCCAATCGTCGCCGGGCATTTTATAAAGCAGCGAGCTTTTTCCGTGGACGACTTCATCATGCGAGAGCGGAAGGAGGAAATTTTCGGTAAAAGCGTAAAGCATCGAAAAAGTAAGCGTGTTTTGATGGTATTTTCTATGGACAGAATCTTTTGAGAAATATTCTAAAGTGTCATTCATCCATCCCATGTTCCATTTCATGCTGAAACCCAGGCCGCCCAAATAAGTCGGCCGCGAAACGCCTCCCCAAGCCGTTGATTCCTCCGCAATCGTCAAAACGCCGGGGTGGTGCAAATGCATGACTTCGTTAAATTTTTTAAGGAAGCTGATCGCCTCCAAATTCTCGCGTCCTCCGTATTGATTGGCTTCCCACTCGCCTTCTTTTTTGGAATAATCCAGATAAAGCATGGAAGCGACGGCATCAACTCGCAGGCCGTCGATGTGATATTTTTCGATCCAAAAAAGAGCGTTTGAAATCAAAAAATTTCTCACTTCGTTCTTGCCATAATCAAAAACAAAGGTCGCCCATTCTTTGTGCTCCCCTTTTTTCCAGCCTTCGTAAGCATAAATTTGTTTTCCGTCAAAGTAGGCCAGCCCATGCCCGTCCTTTGGAAAGTGCGACGGCACCCAATCCAAAATGACGCCGATATCGTTTTGATGGCAATGATCCACAAAATACATAAAATCTTCCGGATTCCCGAAGCGGCTGGTGGGGGCGTAATAGCCTGTCACTTGATAACCCCATGATTGATCGAGTGGGTGTTCCATCACGGGAAGAAGCTCGATGTGGGTATAGCCCATGGATTTTGCATAATCAACAAGTTGATGCGCCAATTCTCGGTAGTTTAAAAATCCAATGCCGTTCGGCCCGACCCGTTTCCAGGACCCGAGATGAACTTCATATATGGAAAGCTGCGATGTAAGCGGATTTGTTTCCGAGCGCTTTTTAAGCCATTCACTGTCGCGCCATTCATGATGGTTCAGTGACGCAACAACAGATGCCGTTCGTGGCCTGAGTTCGGCCTGAAACGCATAAGGATCCGCTTTGATGCGGACTTCATTATCCACGTGCGAGCGGATCGCGTATTTATAAACTTCCCGCTCTTTCAGCCCGGGAATGAAAAGGCCCCACACACCTGACTCACCGATTCGCGTCATGGGATGGCTGCCGACATGCCAATGGTTAAAATTGCCGACGACAGAAACGCTCTTCGCGTTTGGCGCCCAGACCGCAAAATGAACGCCTTCAATATGGTGAAACGTTTTAAAATGCGCGCCAAATTTCTCGTAACTCTTAAAATGAGTCCCCTCGCCGATTAAGTAAAGGTCGTAATCCGTAATTTCGGTGG
This sequence comes from uncultured bacterium, assembly GCA_964587285.1. Classification (GTDB taxonomy): domain Bacteria; phylum Omnitrophota; class Omnitrophia; order Omnitrophales; family Danuiimicrobiaceae; genus 01-FULL-45-10b. Next base: position 13,457 of record CAZPKZ010000019.1, read on the forward strand.
CAAGCGAATAAGGATCTTCCGTTTCCCGCACATAGCCGGAGGCGTCTTTAAAACCAATTTTATACAGGAAGACGCCGCTCATACGCTCAAAGGCCGCCTGGAAAAATCCTTTCGGATGAAGCTTTCTCATGCGGTGAATTGTTTTTTTTCCTGGACAAGTTTTGACCCACGCTTCGTGGGCGCGAGGCAGAAACGCGTTGATCCTGACGGTTTTTTCATTTTTAAAAAAATGCGGGCCTAAAATTTCAAAAGGCTTATCTTCAAAGAAATGGGCAATTTTCTCCATTCGCTCAATGGAGTACGGCTGGGCTGCCGGCTTTTTGGAAGGAGATCTCCGCTTTCGGGCGATTTTTGGTTTGCGTGCCATTCTGATGATAATTCTATCGCCTGTACGCCCCTTAAATCAATGCGTAAAATGACAGCGGAAATCGGTTGACACAACTTGGAATATCAAGTAAAAAAGCCCAAAGAAATTAGAAAAGCCATGCAGAAATTAAAAACTCCCCTCCTTTTTGCCG
>CAZPKZ010000020.1:0-7496 GCA_964587285.1 uncultured bacterium
TATTGTCTTGAATTTTGCTCGGCGCTCCATTTGGAAATGGCCGGCTATTTGCTTGTCAAACCGAAAGGGTATGTGGGCGCCCCAGCGCAACCGGTTCCACCGGCAGTGGCCGCAACGGCAACGACGCCGGCGGTGTGAAAAACGTTATGTGAATGACATGAAACTTGAAACCAGAGCAAAAAAACGAGAGGTGGCCGCAAAAGGGTTGCTCATCCTAGCAATCTCTACGGTCACCCTCTCGTTTTTTATGCCCTATTGGCAGCTTCGAGTGGTTGCGCCCCAATATCCGAAAGGGCTTAGCCTTTCGGTTTATTTGAATCATTTAGAAGGGGATGTCCAGGAAATTGATACGCTGAATCATTACATTGGAATGCGATCGCTCAAGGAAGGTGCCAAGTTTGAACGGCAATTCGCTCTTCCGGCCATCATTGCGGTTGCCCTTTGTCTTTTTTTGGCTCTGTTTGTTCCTGGAGAATGGGTATTTGTTTTAGTTTTTCCTGCGTTCGTTCTTCCGCTCATTTTCGCCACGGATCTTTATTTATGGCTGCATGATTTTGGTTTGAATTTAGATCCGCACGCTCCGCTCAGCTCCTCCATCAAACCTTTTATGCCTCCTATCGCAGGCCACGGCCGAATTGCGCAGTTTCACGCCACGGCAAATTTTACTTGGGGTTTTTTTCTGAGTCTTTTAACGGCGGTTCTTTCTGCCGCTGTCGTTGTCATCAGGTTGTGGAAGGGAAAATCGGTCGAACCTAAGGTGCGCACGGCGCTTCTCGCGGCGGCGGTCTTGGTTTTCGTCGGCTTAGCAAGCCCGTCCCTCTTTGCTGAAACTTTGACGGTTGAGCCAAAGGCCTCATATTCGACGATTCAAAGCGCTCTCGAGGAAGCATCGGAGGGAGATCAGATCATTGTTCAGAGCGGAATTTATCACGGGCCCCTTGTCATTGATAAATCCGTCACGTTAATTGGAAAAAATCAGCCCGTCGTGGATGGCCACGGCCAAGGGACTGTGATACACATCAAAGCGCCAGACGTTTTGTTGCAAGGTTTTGTCGTTCGTAATTCAGGCGATATTCTTTCCAAGGACGATTCAGGCATTTTGGCGACGGCGCCTCGCGCGATCATCAAAGGCAACCGCCTCGAGAACGTCCTTTTCGGAATTTATATAAAACAGGCTCCGTCGGCTCAAGTTCAAAACAACCTTTTGATCGGGAAATCTTTACCCCCCGCCCGCCGCGGCGATCTCATTCGGCTTTGGTATAGTGATGATGCGCACATTTTAGGCAATGAGACCCGAATGGGGCGTGATGCTGTCCTTTGGTTTTCAAAGCGCCTAATTGTCCGGAATAACTTTTTTCGGGACGGCCGTTACGGTTTGCATTTCATGTATTGCGAAGATGCTTTGGTAGAAGGCAATGTCATGGCCCGAAATTCCGTCGGCGCCTATTTAATGTATAGCGCTCGTTTGACTTTAAGCGGAAACCGGATCGCAGACAACCGGGGCACAAGCGGTTATGGGATTGGTTTGAAAGATATGGAAGGCGTTCAAATTAAAGGAAACGTCATTGCAAACAATAAAGTAGGCCTTTTTTTTGACATGGCTTCAGGCGATTACCGGGGCAATTTGATTGCTTACAATGATCTTGGGATTCAACTGCTTGCCTCCGCGCGTCATAATCAGTTTGGGGAGAATAGTTTTATCGACAATGCCGAAGACGTCACGGTTGATGGAACCAGTATTTCTGAAAGCACCAATATCTGGAAAGAGAATTTTTGGAGCGATTATCAAGGATTTGACCAAAATAAAGACGGCCTCGGGGACATTCCTTATCAGCCGGTAGAATTATTTGAGCGGCTCATCATGAGATACCCGGCCCTGAAACTGTTCCTGATGAGCCCATCCAAACAGGCGCTTGATTTCGCTTCTTCTGCTTTTCCTATTTTTGCTCCAAGACCGAAATTCGAAGACCGCTCACCTCGAATGGAACCGATTTTTCCCTCGGTTCCTAAGGGCACACAGGGCTTTTCATTGTTTTGGATGATTGTTTCGGGCGTTTTGCTCGTCCCGCCCTTAGGATTTTCGGTGGGTGCAGGGAAAAAGAAACGTCTCTGGTACAATGCGCGTGCTGTGTTTGGAGGTAAGCCAGTGAATTTGAGAATCGTTCAGGATCACGAAGCGGTGATCCATGTTTCGAATCTGACGAAACATTTCGGTAAAGTAAAGGCTTTGGATCAGGTGAGCTTTAATGTCAAACAAGGAGAAGCCGTCGCTTTATGGGGGCCCAATGGAGCAGGCAAGACGACACTGCTTCGAAGTTTGCTTGGGATTCTTCCCTCCGAAGGCGCGCAAAACATTTTAGGCTTCGACGTTCTTTCTCAAGGAAAAGACGTGCGCCGGAATGTCGGTTATGTTCCGCAGGAAATCCGTCTTCATACGGATCAGAGCGTTTTAGAAACGGTTGCTTTTTACGCCCAATTGCGGAATGTTCCTCTCGATCAAGCCGAACGTTTGATGGAGGATTGGGGGCTAGGCGGTCGAAAATCGCACGAGGTACATACGTTGTCTGGAGGCATGAAACAAAAACTCGCTTTGGTCATCGCTCTTCTATCTGACCCTCCCATTCTTTTTTTAGACGAGCCGACCAGCAATTTAGACGTCTATGTCCGCAGCGAATTTTATACGCGACTCGCTCATCTCAAGGAAGCGGGCAAGACCATGCTTTTTTGCACGCACCGCTTCTCGGAAGTTTTGAAACTGGCCGATCGGGTGGTCGTCCTGAAAGCAGGCCGGAAAGTGAATGAAGGAAAACCGGATGAAGTGAAGGATTTTCTAACCGGTGAAACGGTTTTGTGCGTAACCGTTTCAAAAAAAGATTCTGAAGCGGCTTATGCGTTGATGGCAAGACATGGGATTTCCGCGAAACAAGACGGAACGCAGCTTTGGATTCAAACTCCAAGCGCGCGAAAGGCTGAGCCGTTTCGGCTGCTCTTGGATGCTCACATTCAAGTTCTTGATTTTGAACTTGAAGATGAGCCGGCGAGCCCCTTCGCTAGGAAGGAAGAACCCTAAGATGGATCTGGAACCCATTTTCATTATCGCAGGAAAAGAAGTCCGAGATGCCAAACGAAATCGATGGTTTGTCATTATCGCTACGCTCTTTACGGTTTTGGCGCTCGCGCTCAGTTTGCTCGGCCTTTCAGGGCTTGGCACGATTGGAGTTGCCGGGTTTGGTCGTACGACCGCGAGCCTTCTTAATCTTGTATTACTGATTGTTCCCCTCATGAGCTTGCTTTTGGGTGCGATGAGCATAGCTGGCGAGCGCGAGCAGGGCACGCTGATGACCCTCCTTGCCCAGCCGGTGACCTCAAGTGAAGTTTTGCTGGGAAAGTATTTAGGCGCGGCTTTTGTGATGACGGCAACGATTCTGCTTGGGTTTGGGCTGAGCGGTCTTGTGATTTCATGGTACGGCGGTTTGGAACAACTGGGCGGATATTTGGTGCTGGTCGGTTTTACGATTCTCTTGGGTTTGGCAAACTTAAGCGTTGGATTCATGATCTCTGTTTTTGCTAAGAAGAGCGCGGCCGCCAGTGGTTTTGCTCTTTTTTTCTGGTTTGTCTTTTTATTCTTGAGCGACCTGGGCCTGATGGGAATGAGCATTGCTTTGAAATTACCTCCTCGGATTTTGTTGTGGCTTGCATCTTTGAATCCGCCGCAATCGTTTAAGCTGGCGGTGGTGGGAGCTCTTCATGGAAGCCTTGATCTGTTCGGAGCCGCCGGCCGTTACGCCGCGGATGCGTTTGGAAATTGGTTTATTGGATTTTTGACGGGGACTCTCCTCTTTTGGATTCTGATTCCCTTAGGCTTCACCTTGTATTTCTTTAAAAGAAAATGCGCCTGATTCACCGGAGTTTCATTCTGGCCTTTCTGGTTTTTTCTGCGGCAGGCTGTGGAAAGGTTGATTTAGAGTCACCTCCAAAAATTCGATATGGCAAGGACATCTGCAGTGAATGCGGCATGATTGTTTCAGAACAACAATTTGCCGCCGCTTCTGTTGATCAAGACGGAAATGTGAGCAAGTTTGATGGGATTGGTTGTCTGATACTTCATCAAGCTAAGCAAACATCTTCGGCACATCGAACGTGGGTGCGTGATTATAAAACCGAGGAATGGATCGAAGTCAATAATGCTTTCTTTGTGAATGCCGAAAACTTGGTTACCCCGATGGGATTCGGCTTGATTGCGTTTTCAAGTGAAGAAGCGGCGCGCCAGTTCGTTCGTGATGAAGGTGGTTCGCCGGTAGGTCTGAGGGATTTGCCTGCTCTGGTTCAAAAGAAAATAGAACATGTTTAATCAATACGATTTAAGGAGGATGAAATTAAGACTATGGAAACAATAAAAAGATTATTCACTCTGGGAGGATTTTTAGCCGGAACGTTCATTTTGCAAGCTGCTTTGTATGCGGGAGCATCGGTTTCGGGAAAGGTCGCCTTTGAAGGTGAGGCGCCGATTCCGGCTCCCATTAATTTTGGCGCGGAAAGACAGTGCGCACTCATGCACGGGGATAAAATGCCCGTCAGCGAAGATTTAATTGTAAATCCAAACCAGACGGTTAAGTGGGCCTTGGTTTATGTGAAGGAGGGTTTGACAGGCGACTTTCCCGCACCGGCTGACTCTGTTGAGGTCGATCAAAATGGCTGCATTTTTGCTCCTCACGTTACGGTGGCGAGAACAGGGCAAACAGTGAAGTTTAAAAATAGTGACACGTTGCTTCACAATGTCCGGACCGTTTCTAAAATTAATAAGGCATTTAACATCGCACAACCCGTGCAAGGGATGACGACCGCTAAAACATTCACAGATCCGGAAGTCGGCATTCAGCTTAGATGTGACGTGCATTTTTGGATGTCGGCTTATCTTCATGTGCTCAGTCATCCTTTCTTCGCCGTAACTGGAGAGGACGGATCATTTACGATTCAAGACCTTCCCGCGGGGACTTATACGATTGAAGTGTGGCATGAGAAATTGGGAACACAATCCCAAAGCATCACAGTAACTGATGGAGAAGCAAAGCAAATCGATTTCACTCTAAAAAAGGTGTAGCTTCACGGTTTTCTAAAGGAGTAAAATGAACACATGAAGTTGCTCATAGGTATTCTTTTCGTATGGTTGATCGCGCCAAATTTACTTTTCGCGCAAAGTGAGGTGAGCGGCCGCGTTGTTTTTGAAGGCGCAGCTCCTCGTGCACAACAAATTCAAGTGAAGAGCGAGATGGCAAGTTGCGGGACGATGAAAGAAGTGCGGCCGCTTGTTCTGGGAAAAAACAACGGAGTTGCGAACACCGTCGTTACTCTCTTGGGCGCCTCAGGTTCTATCACGCCCAAGGATGGCTTGCTCGATCAAATCGGTTGTGAATTTACGCCGCATGTTCAAGTATTGCCGTTGAATTCGACTCTCAAAGTGACGTCAAGCGATCCGGTGCTGCATAATACTCACGGTTTTTACGAGGATGGTTCCACTGCCTTTAATGTTGCCATTCCGATTGCGGGCACTGAGATACCGGTTAAATTAAAACGGCCAGGCGTTATAAAAATTCGCTGCGACGCGGGGCATACCTGGATGGGCGCTTACGTGGTGGTGACTGATCAACCATTTTATGCAGTGACGGATGCCGGCGGAAATTTCAAGATCGAAGGTATTCGGCCCGGAACTTATGAAATTGAAGTCTGGCAGGAGTGGATCGGTAAACACCGTGAACCAATTACGGTTCAAGAAGGCAGCGAGCCTGTTACCATAACGCTGAGAAAGTCTTAGAGAAGGGATTTCATTTGTGACTCAAAAATTACTGCTTACTTCCATTTGCCGGCCGATGGGCTTGGGATATGGAGATGCGAAATCTGTGGGGTACGAATTATTGCACGGTCAGGTGACCCGAGCGCAAGGCATTTTCAGCCCCAGGTCTGTTATCCACCATTTTTCTCTTGAATATATCGCGCATAATTTGGATACGCCCACCGTTGTTTTGCAATATCCATCCGAAAGAGAATTTATCCGCGAGCTCCGCGAAGGCTATAATTTTGTCGGAGTCTCTTTCGTTCTGAGTACGTTCCACCGGATGAAGAGAATGATCGCACTTATTCGCAAGTATTCGCCTCATTCAAAAATCATTTTAGGCGGATACGGAACGGTGATGAGCGATGAAGAACTTCTGCCTTACGGCGATTTTATTTGCAGGGAAGAGGGGGTCGCCTTTTTACGAAGAACTTTAGGGGAACCCCCAAAAGCCATGCCTTATGACCACCCTCTTATTGTGAACGGACTCAAAATATTTTCGGTTCCGATCGGCAATAACGGCATGATTTTCGGCGGGCTCGGCTGTCCAAACGGTTGTGATTTTTGCTGCACGACGCATTTCTTTAAACGAAAGCACATTCGGCTTCTTCCGGAAGGGGACGATATTTTTAACCTGGTTCAGCGCTATCGCAAATGGGACCCTCAAATCAAATTTACCGTATTGGATGAGGACTTTCTTCTGAATCAAAAGCGGGCACGCCGATTTTTGGATTTGGTGAGGGCTTCCGGCGAAGCGCCGCCTTCCATGTTTGTGTTCTCAAGCGTTAAGGCGCTTTCCCAATATGACATCAGGGAACTTTTGGAAATGGGAGTGAACGGCGTTTGGGTGGGCTATGAAGGAAAACGCTCCGGCTACGCAAAACAGAAAGGAAGGGACGTGGCCGAGCTTTTTAAGGAACTTCGTGAATACGGAATCAGCATCCTTGCCTCCATGATCATCGGATTCGATTATCAAACGCCCGAAATCATCCGCGAGGAATTAAAAGAATTGATCGCGCTTCGCCCCACGTTTACGCAAACCCTAATTTATGGCCCGACGCCCGGCACGCCTTTCTACGAGCGCGTTTGCGGTGAAGGAAGGCTGCTTCCTGAATATCGGGACGACCGCGAACATTATTACAAAAGGTGCACGGGGTTTTATGGAGTGGTCAAGCACCCCGTCCTTTCCAGCGAGGATCTTGAAGCTATTCAGGAAGAATGTTTCAGGACCGATTTTAAAATGCTGGGGCCATCCATCGTCCGCGCCGTCGAGAACTGGTTTTTAGGTTATCAAAAACTTGTTTCCGACAAGAGCGAACTCTTAAGAAAACGCGCCGAAACTTATCGGCAGGATATTTTAAATTCACTTCCCGTTTTTCTGACAGCGAAACTTTTGGGGCCTTCTCGGGAAGCGCGAGAGTATGCTTGTAAACTTTACGGTGATATTTCGAAGCAGCTGAAAAGCAGTGCAGTAGGGTGCGCTATTAAATCTTGGGCCGCCTTCGCGATGGCCAATTGGACTTCACTTTGTTTGAAAATGGGCTGGTTTCAGCATCCGCGCTTGACTCGGCTCGCGTACCGTTTGTAATCGCAAACTACCAAGAAAAATATCGCGCCGAATTTCATTTTGACACTTCCCTCGAGCTTCGTTACTATGAGCCAACGC
>CAZPKZ010000020.1:7596-13817 GCA_964587285.1 uncultured bacterium
CTGCTTTAAGTTTTTCGCTTCGCTCAGACTCGCCGTTGCGCTTATTGTTGTTCTCGGCCTCGCGTTTGGCGCGGGCACATTTATTGAATCTCATCACGGCGCCCACGCAGCACAAGTTTTGATTTACCGCACGAGGTGGATGGCGTTCCTCCTTTTCTTGCTTGCGCTTAATCTCCTTGCCTCGGCCCTGGACCGGATTCCGTGGAAGAAGAAACACACCGGTTTTTTAACCACTCATCTCGGCATTATTTTGATGCTTTCCGGGGCTTTGGTGACTCAAATTTTTGGAGTCGAAGGCCAGGTCCAGATTCAAGAAGGGAATACGGAGAGCCGGATGACGCTCGCGGAACCGTTACTTCATGTGATCGCGATCGATTCCGGCCAAGACTGGATTTTTCCGATTGAATCGCATGTGTTTCCATGGATGGGCCGAGAAAAACTACGCGCGGATTTTGCGACGCCTGTGAATGTTTACCTCCTCCGAGATTACCAAAAGGCAAAGCACGAAGAAGAAATTCAGCAAGCCGAAAAAGGTTCTCCCGCGCTTCATGTTTCCTTGAAAGGATCCATGGCCTCGGTCGAGGAGTGGCTTTTTTTAGATCATCCCGAGAAAGGCTCAGTTCAACTTGGCCCAGCCGCGATTCGTTTTTCGAAGGATTCCATCCGACTTCAAAAAGAGAAAAAGACTAGCGAATGGGGCGCGTTAAAATTTAATTTTGAGAGCGGCGCTTCGCAAGAAATATCCCTCGATTCGGCGAGCGTCGGCAAGTCTTTTCCTTTGCGGGGTACGCCGTACCGAGCCGAGGTACACAGAATTTTTAAGGATGCGGTGGTGAATGGCGGCGAGCTTGTGGATCATTCAAATGAATGGCAGAACCCGGCCGTACAACTGACGCTGGAAGGGGGAGGGCTTTCCGAGCGCCATACGGTCTTCTCCAAATTTCCGGAATTTCCGACTCTGCATGGGCTTAAACCCAGCGAGGCTCATGTCCGGATTGCCTACGAGGTTTCCGGATTTTCTTCGGAGGCCGAGAAAAATGAGGTTCGGTTTGTTTATCAGTCGAATAGTTTGCCTGAATATCAAGTCAAAAAGGGGAACGAACTTAAGAGCGGTAAAGTCGAGCTGAATCAGGAAATCGAAACAGGATGGATGGATTTTAAATTTACGGTGGATTCCTATTTAGAGCAGGCCGTGATTCACGAGTCTTATGCGCCGCTTCCCAACATATCCGAACACAAAGAAGCAGTCCCTGTCATTCAAGTGGAATTTGAAAAGGGGGATGCGAAGAGAAGCGTTTGGCTGGTTCAGGGCGAGATGGGTCATTTTTCTTTGGGCGGGTCTGATTATCATGCGGTGTATGGACTCAGGACCGGCCTGCTTGGCTTTCAAGTTGAGCTTAAGGATTTCATGATGGATACGGATCCGGGCACCGACCGGCCCGCCAGCTTCAAAAGCCTTGTTAAATTAAAAGATCCGATGCGGGGAATTGAACGGGAGCAGATCATTCAGATGAATGAGCCGCTCAAACACCGTGGGTTTAAATTGTATCAATCGGCTTATCATGTGCAGCCGGGCGAACCGGATATTTCTATTTTTACGGCCGCGCGCGATCCCGGAAATCCATTGAAATATACGGGCGCCATCGTGATGGTGCTTGGAATTTTAATGCTTTTTTATACCAAACCATTTTCTACGCTTAAGGGAAGCGATCCAAAATTAAGGAGCAAATGATGACGCGAAAAATTTTAGGAATATTCATGATAGCGATATTTGTCCTTTTTTCTCGTACTGATATTGCACATGCGGGTGAGTCGATTGAGAAAGTTCTAGGGCGAATTCCGGTACAGCATGGCGGACGAGTGAAACCTTTCGCCAGCTTCGCGAAAGAAAGCGTTCTTTTCATCACGGGCAAGGCGTCTTTTGAACATCAAGATCCTACCACGCTCGCTTGGAATTGGATTGCCAATCCCCAAGTTTGGAGCGGAAAGCCGATCCTTCCGGTGGCGAACCTTGAACTTCGAAAACAGTTTTCGAGCGATCTGGTCAATCATCGGATCGCTCCAGCCTTAGTTTTAAATGATTTGGAATTTAAAAAGCTTGTGGCCGCTGCGCAAATGAAGCAGGAAAAAAAAGAGTTACCGAGTCCGCTTGAGAGCAAGCAAGTTGAGCTTTACCACCGCGCGCGGCTCTTTGAAGAAATCGCAAACGCCCGTATGCCCGGATTTGTCCCGCATCCTGGCAGTCTCCAAGTTCCGTGGCTGCCTTTAGAAGCTTTGATGACGCAGGAAGGGCTTGATCTTGCGGAGAAACTCTATCCGAAAGGCGAATTGGAACGAACGGCATCGGCGCTCGGTTCGTTGCTCAACGTCATTGCGAGCGAAGCGAAGCAATCTACGAGCTCTGAGATTGCTTCGGCCACAGTTGGTTTGCCGCCTCGCAATGACGTTATGTTAGCGGCCCAGAATTTCTCGCGCAGTCTCGAACAGTTGCTTCTTTCGCAAGGCATCGGGCTTGACAAAGGGACAATGAACCTAGAGTTTTTTTATTTGAAACTCCGCCCTTTTCAACTCGCTTGGATTCTTTACCTCGTTAGTCTCTTCATTTGGTTTGCTCCGAAGAAAGGAAAGGGAGCAACCTTTGCGGCATTCGGTATTTTTTTAGCGGCGTTTTCCATTCATACGTTGGGATTTATTTTGAGAATTTGGATTGCCGGGCGGCCTCCCGTGACCAATATGTATGAATCCATTATTTGGGTGGCATGGGGCTCTGTTTTTTTCTCGATTTTATTCTGGCTTTTTTACCGCTCCGCTTTGCTCCCTGCCATCTCCGCGGGCGTTGCAACCATCGGCCTCATCATCGGAGAGAGTTTTCCGGTGCTTCTCGATCCTTCCATTTCACCTCTCGTCCCCGTCTTGCGGAGTAATTATTGGCTTACCATTCATGTTTTGACGATTACATTGGGTTACGGCGCCTTTTTATTTAATTGGGGAATCGCCCACGCGCTTCTTTATAGTTTTGCCTTCCATCAAAAAAAAGAACTAACGGATCATTTGACCGAATATTTGTACCGCTCGCTTCAGGTGGGCGTGATTTTGCTGGCAAGCGGAACGATTCTCGGCGGCGTTTGGGCGGCGGAATCCTGGGGCCGTTTTTGGGGATGGGATCCGAAGGAAACCTGGGCCTTGATTGCCGTGCTTGCGTATCTGGCTGTCCTTCACAGCCGAACGGCCGGTTGGCTCGACGCTTTTGGAGTCGCGTTTTGGTCCGCCATCAGTTTTCTGACCGTGTTAATGGCGTGGTACGGCGTCAATTTCGTTTTAGGCGCGGGGCTTCACAGTTATGGATTTGGCGGGGGCGGTCTTCCTTACGTTCTGATTTTTGTTTTGGCTGACGTCTCTTTGATCTTATGGCTAGGGAGTCGGTGTAAGTTAAAGTTGGGCCACCGGTAAGAAACATGTGAACCTTTCTCATTAATGGACGAACCCCAGACGGAAAAGTCTTATTTCCAGAATTGGATCAGCGTCGCCGGTGGAATTTTCTCCGTCTTTTTGTTTGCCGTCCTTCTCTTTTTATTCATCCTCGATTTTTGGTCCAAACAGGTTAATCCCTATCTCGGAGTCATCACCTACCTTATCTTACCCGGATTTTTAATCGCAAGCCTTTTGATGATTCCGTTTGGCGCCTTTCGGGAACGGAAAAAACGCCTGAAGCGCGGATACGTCAAACGGTTTCCCCAAATCGATTTCAATAATCCAGCCCATCAAAAAATCGTTTTTATGACGATTAGCGTCGTCACGTTATTTTTACTCTTCACCATGTTCGGAACTTACAAGGCCTACGAATTTACCGAATCTCCCATGTTTTGCGGGCAGGTTTGCCACAAAGTGATGGAGCCGGAGCACACGGCTTATAAACATTCGCCCCACGCCCGCGTTTCCTGTGTTGAATGTCACATCGGGCCGGGAGCCGACTGGTTTGTGCGGTCTAAACTTTCGGGCACTTATCAAGTCTACTCGGTTCTGTTTAACAAATTTCATAAGCCGATTGAGACTCCCGTCAAAAATTTGCGCCCGGCACAGGAAACCTGCGAACAGTGCCACTGGCCCCAACAATTTTTTGGCGCGGTGGAACAAGACCGCCAATACTTTCTTTCCGACGAGGCGAACACGGAATGGAAAACACGTATGCTGATGTTTGTCGGCGGGGGAATGCCTCCTTACGGCAAAAAGGAAGGAATTCATTGGCATATGAATATTAATAATCACGTCGACTACATCGCAAGCGATGAGAAGCGGCAGGTCATCCCTTGGGTGAAGAAAATGGGCCCGGACGGAAAAGAAGAGATTTATGTGGATGAAACGTCCGAATTTTCCGCCCAAACTCCACCTCAAGGAGAGCTGCGTCGGATGGACTGTATGGATTGCCACAACCGCCCCAGCCATATTTTCAAGCCACCTTCGGAGGCCGTCAATGAAGCTTTGTCATATGGCGCGGCGGAGCGCTCACTTCCATTTTTTAAGCGCGAAGCCGTAAAAGCATTAACGGCCGAATATGATTCTCATGATGCGGCTGAAGCCGGAATTCGTAAGAAATTAGAAACATTTTACATGGAAAAATACCCCGACGTTTGGACTCAACAGTATGAAGCACTCAACCGTTCTATTGAAACGGTCGTTCAGATTTATCGAGCCAATTTCTTTCCTCAAATGAAAGTGTCCTGGAAAGTTTATCCGGATAACATCGGACATCTCAATTTCTCAGGCTGTTTCCGTTGCCATGATGGAAAGCATAAAACGCAGGAAGGCAAAGTCATCGCCAGCAGTTGCGACGCTTGTCATCACATCATCGCTCAAGGCCCCGCGCTCGGCGTGATCGAAACGAGTATAGAAGGCCTTGAATTCAAACATCCGGAGGATATCGGAGAGGCATGGAAAGAGACGTCTTGCGCAGAGTGTCATACGGGCGGATAGAATGAAAATTGAAAATGGGTCCGGTAAAAACTGAAGTGTGACGTACGTCACAGAAATGAATAGACAATATTTATAGAATCCGCCAAAATATCAAATAATTTCTCGCGGCTGCTTAAGTTTGGTTCATTGGAGAACGTTAATTTAATAATACAATCTTAGATCATCTCATGATGAAAACCAAACACTGGATTTTCTTTTCCATTTTAGTTCTTTGCGGGATCTCTTTCTTCTTCCTCTTCATTTACAATCTTCAAGCCGCTTACGAAGTTTCCAAGGCTCCATCGGTTGAAGGAGCTGAATACGTCGGAATGGAAACTTGTTCTGCCTGCCATGAAGAAATCGTAAAACGTTATCGGCTTGAATCCCACTACGGAACCAGCCTACAGGAAGGCGAAAAAATTAGGGGTGAAGCTTGTGAATCCTGTCACGGCGCAGGAAGCCTTCACGTCGACGGCGGCGGAGATAAGTCTAAAATTGTCCGTTACTCCGCCGAAAATTGCTTTGCTTGCCATACCGATAAAAAAGTTCAGTTCCAACTTCAATATCACCATCCCGTTCCTGAAGGGCAAATGACCTGCCTGGATTGTCATGAAATCCATAATACCGGCAAGGCGGTGCATTCCGTGGCGACGAGTTTGGAACGGCAAGATGAAAAATGTTTCAAGTGCCACAAGGATATGAAAGGCCCGTTCGTATTTGAGCACGACGCAATGAGAGACGGTTGCCAAACTTGCCACGAACCACACGGTACTGTCTATAACAAATTGCTGGTTGCGGATGATAATGCACTTTGTTTGAGATGCCATTGGGAACCAAATACAAATTCACAAACTGGAAATATAGGCGGAGTACCCCATGGGACAGCTACCGGTAGTAATTATTTCATTGGAACCGGTGAAGAATGTGTGGATCACCACCGTTCGCCACACGGATCCAATATTTGGAGGACATTCAACCGATGAGGCTAAATACTGCTATCCGCGAAGGGCTCAGAACGACATGGGTTTTATTCCTATTCCTATTTGCGACGACTGCCAGCACTTTCGCAGTTGAAACAGAATCTACTTCCACTTCTTCCACCGTTACAGAAGAAGAAATCTCGAAACTCCCGACAGCAGATCCCCTAGATGAGTTGATTAATACGACCGCCAGCGATTACCTGGATTCATTCACCTTGGATTCAATTTTTCAGACTTATTTCGTCAAAGGAGATAGAGGACGTTTTCGGCAAGATTGGTTTACCGACGACC
>CAZPKZ010000021.1:0-13550 GCA_964587285.1 uncultured bacterium
GATCATGGGCACCTTTTTTTTTTTTGTCTCCGGGCTCTTCAGCTGGTCGCTCGAAACCAGTCAAGGCACGTTGGAGAAAGAGGTGGAATGGAGAACCCGTGACATCCACGCAAAAAATCAAGAGCTGATCAAGAAGAACGAAGAAGTCGAAAATTTTATCCACATCATTTCCCACGATCTCAAAGCCCCGATTGTTTCGATTCAAGGATTTGCCACCATTTTGAAAACGGAGCTCGCGGGCGCGCTTCACGGCTCTAATTTGGATTATTTCAACCGCATTCAAGCGAACGCGCAACAGATGAGCACACTCATCATGGATCTTTTGGAATTTTCCCGTGTCGGGCGGATTGAAGATGAGAAAGAATCTATTGATACGAAAGGGCTGCTCCGCGAAATTTTAGAAGAGTTGAAACCCCAGATCGATCAACATGCGATCAAGGTCCAAATCGCCGATCGATTCCCCAATCTATGGGGTTCCCGAAAGCGGCTCGCCCAGGTTTTGACCAATTTAATTTCCAACGCTGTTAAATATATGGGAACGCCCTCCGGGCCGCGTATCGAGATCGGATATTCCGATCCAAACGAAGGCAATCTGTGCACCCTGTGGGTTAAAGATAACGGAATCGGAATTAAAAAAGAGTTTCAGGCCAAGATGTTTCAAATTTTTCAGCGCGCGCCCAATCCATTAAAGGTAGAAGGCAGCGGGATCGGCCTTAGCATCGTTAAAAAAATCGTTGAGTTGAATAGCGGCCGTGTGTGGCTTGAGTCTGAAGAAGGCAAAGGCAGCCAGTTTTTTATGACCTGGCCGAAGGCCCAAAGCCATGCTTCGGGTAAACCCGTTTGGGCGGCTCAGGCGGCCAGGAGCATGTCATGAAAAGTGTTTTTATGATCGAAGACAATGAAGACCATGCCCTCTTGATCCGGCGAGGCATGGAAGATGAAGATTGCAAAGTCACGCATTATCCGGACCCATTGCAGGCGATTAAGGCATGCGAAGACATTCAAAGTCAGGATGCGAAACCGGATCTGGTCTTGCTCGATTTAAAGTTGCCTGGCATGGATGGCTTTGAAGTGTTGAAGCGCCTAAAACAGCTCAAATGGTTTGAGCACGTTCCGATCATTATTTTGAGCACCTCTTGCCGCAAAGAAGAAATTCAAACGGCGTATCAGCTCGGTGCCGCAAGTTACATCGTTAAGTCGGAAGATTTTCAGGAACTGACGGCGAAATTGAAGCGGCTTAAAGATTATTGGTTTCACACGGTCGAGGCTCCGAATCAGGTGCTGAAATGATCCCACTACCTGCTTTACCGCTGCCGCAGGCAGCGGATTTCCAATGGAAGCAAGAGTGCGCTTTATTGGGAACGCCTATGTTCGCAAAGCGCGCTCTTGGAAAGCAGGTAGTGGGATGACAAAACCCTCACTTCGCATTTTAATTGTGGAGGATAATCCCGATCATGCGCTGCTTGCCAAAAACGCGATCCTGACTTCCAAAGACTGCAAATATATGGTCGAGACCTGCGGATCCGTGGAAGAAGCTATGGAGAAAATTAAAGCGGATCAAGTGAATATGGTGATTTCCGATTTCAACCTTCCCGGCAAAAATGGGCTCGATTTGCTGGCGTGGTTGAATACCGAGCAAATGAATACCCCGTTTATTATGATGACCGGCATGGGAGATGAGAAAACGGCGGTGAAAGCAATGCAGGAGGGCGCCTACAATTATCTGGTCAAAGACGAAATCTATTTGAACGTTCTTCCTCACGTGGTCGACGAAACCTTTATCAAATATCTGGCGGAGCAAGAGAAAGCTCGCTACGAACTTGAAATCCGCGAAAAAAATGCCGCGCTTGAAAAAGCCAATCGAGAACTCAAAAAACTGGATCAATTGAAATCCGATTTTATCGCTTCCGTCAGCCACGATATTCGGACCCCGCTTAATTCCGTTCAAGAAAGCATCGCGCTCATTTTGGAAGGCATTGTCGATACGCACGAGGACCAGGGAAAAAACGTACTCGAAATCGCAAAAAGGAGCATCCACCGCCTGACCGCCATGATTAATGACCTCCTCGATTTTTCAAAGTTAGAGGCGGGGAAAATGCGTCTTCATCTTGAACCTTCCGACGTACAGGTTTTAATCGATGAAGTGTTAGGTTCGCTTCGGAGCTTGGCTGAGAAAAAGAAAATCAAATTTGATTTTCAGCCGGCAAAGGAATTTCCAAAAGTGCCTTGCGATCCCGAACGCATGGTCCAAGTGCTGACCAATTTGGTGGGAAACGCGATTAAATTCACGCCCGAAGGCGGAAGCATCACCGTCCGCGCCGAAGCCACTCCTCAAGGCAGAATTAATATCACCGTTCAAGACAGCGGAATCGGCATTGCCAAGGAAGACTTGGCCCGCGTTTTTGAACGTTTCGAACAGGTTCAAGGAGCCAATCCAAAAGGCGTGAAAGGGACAGGCCTTGGGCTTTCCATTTGCAAGGAAATTATGCGGCTTCACGGCGGACAGATTTGGGCGGAAAGCGAACTCGGGAAAGGAAGCCGATTTATTATTTCAATGGCAATGATTCAAGCAACTCCAAACGAAAACACAATTCCTCAAGAAAGGACAGCAGCATGACTCAAGGAACGGTTTTTCTCGTAGAAGATGATGAAGAATTGGCACGACTGATGAAAATCAGGATCGAATCCGCCGGCCACCGCGTGGTGCATACCAACAATGGAGATGAGGCATATGATTTAATCGCAGCCCAGCTTCCGGATTTAGTCATTCTGGACGTCTTTCTGCCGGATACGGACGGCCTGACGATTTTAAAACGCCTCAAAGCTCCTTTGGATATTGATACCGGGAAGCCCTCCCGCACCAAAGATATTCCCGTGATTGTCGTGACGGGAAAAGCGCCCATGATTGAGAACATGACGCGCATCGAAGGCGCCAGTGATTTTTTCGTAAAACCAGTCAACGTAGAAAAACTCATTAACCGCGTTTCACAACTATTGGGGCTCGCACAAAATGGCTGAAAATCAAAATGGCAAAGCAATTCTGCTCGTAGATGACGATCCGGATTATTGCGAACTCACGCGCAAGCGGCTTGAGGCGTCCGGTTATCAAGTTTCCTGTGCTTCAAATGGACAAGAAGCGCTCGAATTATTGGAAGGGGAATATGAACCCCGTTTGATCATCATGGATATTGAGATGCCCGACAAAAACGGGCTGGCGACCTTGATTCACATGAATGTCCGCCGAAAAATAGGCTCAAACGATGAGAAAATGAAAATTCCGGTTCTGGTGGCGACGGGCCTTCAAGGCGAGAAAATCCGCAAAGTCATGATGGATCAAGAGGTCAGCGGCTATATTCGCAAACCCTACGGTTCCGAAGAGTTAATTCAGACGGTGAAAGGCTTGATCGGCTGATGGAGACGGACTACCCCAACAGGATTTTGGTGGTTGAAGACAATCAAGACCACCAAATTCTGATTCAAAGCGCTTTGGGAAAAAGGGGAAATGAAGTTGGCATTGTGGACCTCGCCTCTACCGTCACCGAAGCGCTGGATAAGCTCTCATCCAACACCTATGATCTTGTATTAACGGACTACCGCCTGCCGGACAAGACCGGCCTTGATCTTCTCAACGAAACAAAAGCAAAAAATTTGAAATTTCCCATTCTGCTCATGACGGCCGCGGGCGATGAAACGCTTGCTGTCAACGCGCTGAAGTCAGGCTTTATCGACTATATCGTAAAATCTGAGCGCGCGTTTAGCGATATCCCCCGCATTATTGAGGCCGCGTATACGAAATATCAAGCGGCGGAACGCGAGCGGCGGCTGCAAGAAGAAATCGCCTACAAGAATGTGGAACTCCGATCTGCCAATGAGAAACTGGCCGAACTCTCGGTCAAAGATGAATTAACCGGGCTTTATAATCACCGGTTTTTCCAGGAAAAAATGACCGAGGAATTTGCGCGCGCCACCCGTTATCATTATCCTCTTTCATGCCTGATGGTCGATATCGATCATTTTAAAGCGGTCAATGACACCTACGGTCATCAAGCGGGAGATGAAGTATTGAAGGAATTGGGACAGTTTTTTATCTCGCATTTGCGGCAAGCGGATACCGTCGCGCGCTACGGCGGGGAAGAATTTGTCATTCTTCTGCCTCATGTGGGCTATGATGGCGCCAACGTGCTGGCTGAGCGCATCCGGAAAAAAATAATGGACCAGTCCTTCGGCAAAACTTCCTCGCTTGATCTTAAGATCAGCATCAGCATCGGGGTTTCTTCCTATCCGGAAGATCCCGTGGACCGAAAAGAGACATTAATTTTTTACTCCGACAAAGCCCTTTACCGGGCGAAAGGAAGCGGCCGGAACCGGGTTTTTCTCTATCGAAATATGAGCAAAGAGTATACGGATAAAGTTCCGGAGTTTAAGATTAGCGAAGAGAAAGTGCATCAGTTTCGCCAGCGCCTGTTTGATGTTTCAGAAATGGCTAAGCGGGCTTATATCGAAGCGACTAAGGCACTCATCAATGCCTTGGAAGCCAAAGATCCGCATACGATGGGGCATGCGGCCCGCGTCGGGCATTATTCAGCAATCGTAGCTCAGGAAATGGGCCTCGGAGAAGATGATGTCGGAATTATCGAACACGCGGGGCTTCTTCATGACATCGGAAAAATTTGCATTCCCGATGAAATTTTGCTCAAGCCCGGCGCCTACACTCATGAAGAGTATGAGAAAATGAAAGCGCACCCTGTGCTGGGTTATCAGATCGTTAAATCCATTAAATTTTTGGCGGAAGAATCGTTGATCATTCTGCATCACCACGAATGGTATAACGGCGAGGGATATCCCCACCGCCTGAAAGGCAATGAAATCCCGATCGGCGCTCGGGTGGTTTCGGTCTTGGATGCCTACGACACCATGCGCGCCGCAGGGGCCCGCTACAAGCGTACGCTGAATTGCGAGGAAGCTGTCCGCGAATTAATCACACACTCGGGCACCCAGTTTGATCCCCAATCGGTTTTTCACTTGGTTCAAGTTTTGGTGAAGCGAGGCGATCTCGAGCCGCAAGCTTATGACCGCCAAATGTTAGAGCAATCGGTTAAATCCCTCGCCGCGTAGTTATTCCTCAAAAAAAGGGGACAGGCAGGAAATATTGCCTGTCCCCTTTTTTTTGTGTACAATGCCAAGCTACACCCAAAAACTCTTATGGCGTTCGAACAATTTCCTGATATCGAAACCTTCCAGAAGTTGCCGCGAAAAGTGATTGTGAAAGGCGGAAGCGGCGGACTTGACGCAAGCGGCCGCCCCGAGCTCAGAGGCATTGTCATCAATAATGTCGGCCAGCCGATCAAGGATATTAAAGTTTCCCTCATTATTTTTAATGAAGATGAAATTCCAATTCTAAATAAAACCGCAATGCCCACTCCGCTTTCTCTCCCGCAGGGCGGCATCGCATCGTTTACCTTTACGATGGATGAATGCGAGCAGGAGATCAAAAATTACTATCTTTACGCGAATTGGAAATACGATGACTCCAACTGGTGAGCTGAACGTTCTGCTTCAAGAAAATCGGCTTTTCCCTCCAAATGAATTCTTCCGCAAAACGGCATGGGTTCAGGATAGGAAAGTTTATGAGGAAGCCGCTCGTGATCCCGAAGCGTTTTGGGCCCGCTTCGCCGAGGAGCTCGTATGGATCAAAAAATGGGACCGCGTGCTCGAGTGGAATCCGCCGCAGGCCAAATGGTTTGTCGGAGGAAAAATCAATATTGCTTACAACTGTGTGGACCGCTGGGCCAAATCAGAACTCAGAAATAAAGCCGCCATCATTTGGGAAGGCGAGCCGGGAGACCAAAGGACACTCACTTATTGGGACCTTTACCGCGAGGTCAATTTATTCGCAAGCGCGCTTAAAAAATTAGGCGTCGCGAAAGGGGACCGCGTCACGATTTATCTGCCGATGATTCCGGAAGCCGCCATTGCGATGCTGGCTTGCGCGCGAATCGGAGCCGTTCATAGCGTGGTTTTCGGCGGCTTCAGCGCCGAGTCGCTCGGCGACCGAATGAATGACGCGCAGGCGAAAGTCTTGATTACCGCCGACGGTGGTTATCGGCGCGGGAAAATCATCACCTTAAAACGCGAAGCGGATCAGGCCTTGAAAGGCGCTCCTTCCGTCCGGCATGTGGTGATTGTGAAGCGCGGTGAATTTCCGCTTGAGATTCAGGAAGGCAGAGACCATTGGTGGCACCGGCTCATGCAGCAAGCGGAATTTTATTGCGAGCCTGAGGCGATGGATTCTGAGGATATGCTTTATACGCTTTATACCTCGGGGACTACCGGAAAACCAAAGGGAATTATTCATACCACCGGCGGGTATTTGACGGGAGTTTACGCAACGGCCAAATGGGTATTTGATTTGAAGCCGAGCGATGTTTATTGGTGTACCGCTGATGTCGGCTGGGTAACGGGGCATAGTTATGTGGTGTACGGGCCGCTTGCAAATGGCACGACGGTCTTCATGTATGAGGGAGCTCCCGATTGGCCGGATAAAGGCCGGTTCTGGCAATTAATTGAAAAATACGGCGTCACTATTTTTTACACGGCGCCCACCGCGATCCGGGCATTTATGAAGTGGGGCACTCAATGGCCCGAGCGCCGGAACCTTTCCAGCCTCCGGCTTTTGGGTTCGGTTGGCGAGCCGATTAATCCCGAAGCATGGGTTTGGTATCACCAACACATAGGCCGCGGAAATTGTCCGGTTGTCGACACGTGGTGGCAGACAGAAACCGGAATGATTTTAATCACGCCTCTTCCTGGCGTTACGACTTTGAAACCCGGTTCCGCGACTCGGCCTTTTCCCGGAATTGAAGCCTGCATTTTAAATGAGCGGGGTGAGAAAATCGAAACCGGGGGCGGATATCTGGCGATTACTAAACCGTGGCCCGCGATGCTCCGCGGAATTTATGGTGATCCCGGCCGTTATCAACAGCAATATTGGTCCAAGTGGCCGAACGTTTATTTTCCGGGCGACGGGGCAAAGCGCGATTCAGACGGGGATTTCTGGCTCTTGGGCCGCGTCGATGATGTTTTGAATGTAGCCGGCCACCGGATCGGAACGATGGAAGTGGAAAGTGCGTTGGTAGATCATCCTTCCGTGGCGGAGGCTGCCGTCGTGGGCAAGAACCATGAAATAAAAGGAGAAGCGCTCGTCGCGTTTGTCACCCTGAAGGAAGGCGCAAAGATGGATGGGCGTTTGATTCAGGAGTTGCGTGAACATGTGGTGAAGAAAATCGGATCGCTTGCCCGTCCCGAAGACATTATTTTTTCGGCCGATCTTCCGAAAACGCGCTCCGGAAAAATCATGCGCCGCCTCTTAAAAGCCATCGCCGAAGGCAAAGTCTTAGGCGATACAACTACGCTCGCCGATCCCGAAGTGGTCAATCGCTTAAAACAGCAATACGAAGAAGAAGGCTGAAAACATTTCCAACTCCTCTCTTGAGCAAAGGGAAACTTTACCTGCCTCCGCTACACTGCGCGCGGATGATTCTAGGCGAGCGGCCTAAGCAGAATCATCCGTGCTCGTTTGCACTTTTGCGTGATGTAGATCACGCAAAAGTGATACGCTCCGGCAGGCAAAGTTTCCCCTTCGTTAGACGAGCAATTAGAAATGCTTCGGGCTTTGCCGACGCACGCTCACGAGGCGAAGCGGGCACGGTGTCCGCAGCGTTTTCTATCGCGGACGAGCGAAGCCGAAGTGCGCGAGTGAGTCACGCCTCGCAGGGGCGGGACGAACGGTGAGGCGGCAAATGGCCGAAGCATTTTCCAAGTTCGCAGGGAAGCGAGATAGAGGACTTAACACGCAAGGGACAAGTGTTTTGCATGAGTCAGTCTGAGAAATGGTTTAAACGAGCGAAGCAAAGCATACCAGCGGGAGTCAATTCTCCGGTGCGCGCGTTTCGCGCCGTGGGTGGAACGCCGCGGTTCATCCAAAAAGGAAAAGGCCCGTTTATTTGGGACGCGGATGGCCGCCGCTACCTTGATTTTGTGATGTCGTGGGGCCCGCTCATCTTGGGCCACGTGAACCCCGCCGTCGCGAGAGCGGTCGCGCGGCAGGCAAAATTAGGCACAAGTTACGGCGCTCCCACCAAAAATGAAATTGAACTTGCCGAATTAATTAAAAGCGCTTTTTCTTCCATTGAAAAAGTGAGGCTGGTTTCCTCCGGCACCGAAGCCGTTATGAGCGCCATTCGGCTTGCGCGCGGCGTGACGGGCAGAAAAAAAATCATCAAATGTGACGGCGGTTATCATGGCCATGTCGACTCGCTTTTGGTTCGGGCAGGATCGGGCGTCGCCACTTTTGGGGCGGCGGATTCAGCCGGAGTTCCGGAAGAGATCGCCAAACTTACGTTTTCGATTCCTTATAACGACACTGAAGCGCTTGAACGGCTTCTAAAAAAGGAAGCCCGAGAGATCGCCTGTTTTATTGTAGAACCGGTTCCCGCTAACATGGGCGTCGTTTTACCCAAACAAGGTTATTTGAAAAAGATCCGTGAACTGACGAAAAAACACGGCGTGATGTTAATTTTCGATGAAGTGATCAGCGGATTCCGCCTTGCTTTCGGCGGCGCCCAGGAAAGATTCGGCGTCCGAGCGGATCTCACGTGCCTCGGTAAAATTCTGGGCGGAGGCCTTCCGATCGGCGCTTTCGGAGGCCGGAAAAAATTCATGGATCATTTGGCGCCTGAAGGAAACGTCTATCAAGCGGGAACTTTATCCGGAAATCCGATCGCAACGAGTGCCGGAATTGAAACATTGAAACAACTCCGCCATCCGGGTTTTTACCGCAAACTGGAAACAAAAAGCCGCCGCTTTTATGAAATTCTAGATTCTGAGATTACGAAACACTCGCTCCCGGTTCGGCTGAATCGAATGGGTTCTTGTTTTACCTTATTTTTTACTTCAGCGCCGGTCGTTGATTTTAAATCTGCCAAACGATCGGATATCAAATACTTCGCCCGTTATTTCCACGCCCTTCTCGCGCAGGGAATTTACATCGCTCCTTCCCAATTCGAGGCCAATTTTATTTCCGCGGCGCATGAAGACTCAGATTTAACTCAAGCCGGAAAAATAATTTCCAAGATTTTGTGTCGTTTAACGTTTAAGAATTAAACCCAATGTTCCAAGACGGCGACATTTTACTTTGTAAAAGTAACGGAATCGTGCCTTCCCTGATTAAATGGGGAACGGGAAGCCTTTATTCTCACGTGGCGCTGATTGCGTCCGCTCAACTTGGGCTCGTGATCGAAGCCATCCCTCAAGGCGGTGTCCGGGCGATATCGGTCAAGAATTATAAAACTCCGTATGACCTCTTTCGGGTGAAACCTGTTCATCCATTTAATACGACCGAAGTAGTTGCCTATCTCATTAAGACGCTCGCCCGGAAATATGATTACCCACTAAAATTAGCGGCTCAACTAACTTTGAGAAGATTACGTCTCATTCAACTTTTTGGCCTCAAAACAATTGGAAACAAGAAAGCAGCGGATGAGTTACAAGAAGATCAAGATTATTTTTGCAGCGAGCTTTGCTATGAAGCCTTCAAAGCGGGCGGGCTTGATATTGTTTCCCAAATCAGCGATGCTGAGACGACGTCTCCCGGTGATATTGCCCGAAGTCCCGTCATCGAAAAAGTCGATTAATCAATCTTCTCCATCGTACACGTTTAGAAAAATCGTTTTCAAGACACCACTCATGCGATAAACTGTAGCGTATATGGTGCCTGAAGATTCGACCGTTTCCCTGATTAAAAAATTTTTTGAGCTGAATCCCGTTGACGCTGCGCACAGCTTAGAAGCGCTCAATGAGGAAGAAGCGGTTTCTATCCTCAAAAGCGTTTCCCCTGAGCTTGCTTCCCGCGCTTTTAATTCGCTCGAACCTCGTTTCGCAGCCGATCTCTTGTTGGTCCTCCCGGAGGAAATTGCCGCTAAAATCTTTGGAAAAATGATGGTCACGCGGGCCGCCGAGCTGATTCTTTGCGTTCAACGCAAAGAAGACCGCGAAAAGCTGCTCGAGCGGATTGAGCCGGCTGAGGCCGATCAAATCCGGAAAATCACGACTTATCCGGAAGATACGGCAGGCCGCATCATGACGCCCAATTTTATGGCGTTTCCTATCACGATGAAAGTGGGTGAAGCCGTTCAGAAATTGAAATCTTTCGCTCAGAGAAAAACGTCTCTCAATTATGTGTACGTGACGGATTCCGAGAATCGGCTGAGAGGCGTCCTTAACATGAGAGACCTTCTTTTAGCCCGTGAAGAAGATTTGCTTGAATCGATCATGATTTCGGATGTATTTCGGGTGGAAGCGACGATGGACCGTGAAAAGGTGATCCAAGAATTAAGCAGCCGCTCATTTATTGCCGTTCCCGTCGTGGATAAAAATGGCCATCTGCTCGGCACGATCCGGACGGACGAACTCATCGCGTCAGCTCAGGAAGAAGCGACCGAGGACATTCAAAAAATGTTTGGCGCGGGTGGAGACGAGCGTGTTTCTTCCTCGATTTCGTTTTCCATTAAAAAAAGGCTCTTTTGGCTGATGATTAATTTGGTCACCGCTTTTCTGGCCTCCGCCGTCATTTCATTTTTTGAAGACACGATCGCTCGGATTACCGCATTAGCCGTTTTTCTTCCGATCGTCGCTTCGCAAGGGGGAAATACCGGCGCTCAATCGCTTGCGGTTGTCATTCGCGGGCTGGTCCTCCGTGAAGTTGAGCCTCGGCTCGCGCGAAAAGTGATTTTCAAGGAGGGCATTCTAGGCTTAATCAATGGAATCACGATCGGGACTTTATCCGCTTTGGTTGCGTGGCTTTGGAACGGAAATATATATTTTGGCGTTGTGATTGGCCTCGCCATGATCGTCAATATGGTCGCGGCCGGAATTTCGGGCGCCGCGATTCCCATTTTGATGAAGGCCATGGGAAAGGACCCGGCGCAATCCTCTAACATCATCCTGACCACCGTCACAGACTGCGTTGGTTTTTTTGCCTTCCTCAGCCTTGCCGTCCTGTTCAGCTCATATCTCATAAGATAATACCGCACAATAATTTACGTCTTTACGTCATTGGTAGACTTTAACCGCAAATTTCAGTATACTAATTCACTTATGGAACAAAACCAAACGATCATCAGGCGCGGCTTCGGTTTGAAACAAGAAATCCTGCCGCTCCTTGCCGAAAGCTATCACAGCTCTTTGATTGAGCAAATTAAAGCTTCCGACTATGAGCTCGCCGCAGGAGATATTACGATTTGCCTCGCGCGGGAATTTGGTTTTTGTTATGGGGTAGACCGGGCGGTGGATTTGGCTTATGAAACCCGCAAGCGCTTTCCCGACCGGAAAATTTATTTGACGAGCGAAATCATTCATAATCCGAGGGTAAATTCCAAATTGCGGGAGCTTGGAATTGAGTTTCTTTCGGTACCAGGTGCAGCCGGGACAGGTTCACCGAATCCGCCGAACCTGTCCCGTAGTGTACCTGGTACCGATGACCTTAAGTTGAGTCGGTTGGATATCGTGAGCAAGGAAGACGTCGTATTAATTCCCGCTTTTGGGACTCCCACAAGTGAGCTTGAGATTTTAAAATCGAAGGGAGCGGTTTTAGTGGACACGACCTGCGGTTCGGTGGTCGCCGTGTGGCGCCGGGTTGAACGGTACGCGCAAGACGGTTTTACATCCATTATTCACGGCAAGTTTGATCACGAGGAAACGCAGGCGACGAGTTCCCGCGCGACTCAATATCCGAACGGAAAATTTTTGGTGGTGAAAGATAAAGAACAGGCCCAAAAGGTTTGTGATTTTATTCTTGAAAAAATGGACAAGCAGACTTTTCTCAAAGAATTTTCAAAAACGGCTTCGATTGGGTTTGATCCCGAGTGTGATTTAGAACGCGTAGGCTGTGCCAATCAAACCACGATGCTTTCGAGTGAATCGCTTGAAATTGCGGAAATGATTCAATCGGCGCTTGGCGAACGATACGGAGTAAAAGAACTTCCGAGTCATTTCCGGCATTTTGATACCATTTGCAGCGCGACGCAGGACCGTCAAGACGCCATATTGAAGCTCGCGCGATCAGGCGTTGATTTGATGATGGTGGTAGGTGGTTATAACTCTAGTAATACAGGGCATTTATGTGAAATTTCTTCCGAGTTTTGTCCGGCGTATCATGTGCGGGACGCGGAGGAAATCGTTTCGAAAAATGAGATCCGCCACAAACCCGCGCATCATTCTGAAGTCGTGAGCAGTCAAAATTGGCTGCCCTCCGGGCCTACGGCCCGTAAGGGCCGGGGGCCAGAAGGAAAGGTAAGAATCGGAGTAACGGCCGGCGCTTCAACGCCGAATCGTGTGATTGAAGAAGTCATTTTGAAAGTGATTGCTTGTGCAGGAGGACTAAAGCCATGAAACTCAGAGACATTTTGAAAGTAAAAGGCTCCAAGGTTTGGACGATTAAGACCATTCAGTCGGTTCGGGACGCTTTGCAAATTTTGGTCAATCAAAAAATCGGCGCTTTGCTAGTTTTGGATGAAAAGGGAGGAATCGTCGGGATTATTTCAGAGCGCGATCTCGTGCGCGGCTGTTATCAAAATGGCAAAGAGCTGGATGCAATGCCGGTAAATAAATTGATGACGAAAGAAGTCGTTATCGGTTCTCCCGACGATGAGACCAGCTATATTATGGGCGTGATGACTCAAAAGCGCGTGCGGCATATTCCGGTCGTGAGCGAAGGTAAACTAGAGGGAATCGTTTCGATCGGTGACGTCGTCAAATCCGTGATTGAAGACTCGCAATATGAGATCCATTATCTGAAAGAATATATTTCCGGACAGGGGCAATGACGGAAAAGGAACACAAAAATGCATAAACAAGGGCTTTACGATCCGCGATTCGAACACGATTCGTGCGGTGTGGGCTTTGTCGTTGACGTCAAAGGCAGAAAATCGCACCAAATCGTCAAACAGGCGCTGACCGTCCTTCTGAATCTTCGCCACCGCGGAGCTTGCGGCTGCGAAGCCAATACGGGCGACGGCGCGGGAATTCTACTGCAAATTCCCCACACTTTTTTGAAAGAGGCTTGTTCCAAGGAAAAATTCACCTTGCCTTCTCCAAAAGAATATGGCGTAGGCATGATTTACCTTTCTCCGAATGCTGAGGAACGGAAAAACTGCGAGAAAATATTTGAGGATATCGTTAAAGAAGAGGGCCAGCAGCTTTTGGGCTGGCGTACCGTTCCCACCAACAATCACAGTTTAGGTCATACGGCGAAGCAATCCGAGCCGTTTGTCCGCCAAGTCTTCATTGGCAGATCAAAGCTGAATGACGATATGGCGTTTGAGCGGAAACTTTATGTCATCCGCCGCCGCGCAGAAAATATGATCCGCTTTTCAAACGTAAAAGGCGGCAAATATTTTTATGTGTTGAGCCTTTCCTATAAAACACTGGTGTATAAGGGCATGTTGATGTCAGAGCAAGTTGAGCCCTTTTTTCCCGACCTCGTCCATCCGGCG
>CAZPKZ010000022.1:0-13481 GCA_964587285.1 uncultured bacterium
CTCATCCAGATATGATGCGCGAAATTAGCAAATTGGGTAAAGTGCTAGGCCCTCGCGGCCTGATGCCGACTCCAAAAACGGGCACCGTAACGCCGGATGTACGAAAAGCGGTTAAAGAAATCAAAGCCGGCCGGGTTGAATTTAAAACTGACAAAACGAGCGGGCTTCATGTGTTGTGCGGTAAGCGGTCGTTTTCCGAAGAGGCTTTGCTGGAGAATGCGAAAGCCGTGATTAAAGCCGTTTCGGACGCAAAACCGCCGGCCGCCAAAGGGGACTATGTGAAGCGCGTATCCATTGCGGCGTCTCAAAGTCCGGGGATTAAACTTCGCGGCGTGGTCGTCAGTATTTCGGAGGAAGAGGAGTAAGTGATGCCCTCGATCGCAAAAGAGTTAATGTTGCGGGAATTGGTTCAGACTTTACAGTCGAAGACTTATATTTTCTTCGCCCGACATCAGGGCATGTCTGCCCCTGATTTTGTGGAGCTGAGACGAAAGCTTGAAAAGGCCGCAAACCGGACCGTAGTGGTGAAAAATTCAATTACTCGCCTTGCGTTTAAGCAGCTTGGAATCGACGGCGCGGACGGGATTATCAAAGGTTCTTTGTTTCTGACGGTTGCCGAAAAAGATCCGCAAATCGTATCTAAAATCTTAATTGATTTTGCGAGCGGCCGAGAAGGCTTCCAATTGGACGGAGCTTATTTGGAAGGCCAATTGTTTCCCGTCCAATATCTCAAATCTTTGGCCAATCTTCCTTCACGCCAAGTGCTTCTGGCATCGGTGGCGAGCGGTTTAAATGCCCCGATCTCCGGTTTTGTCAGTGTCTTGGGACAGTTGATCAGATCTTTGGCGATTGCACTTGATCAAATTCAAAAACAGAAAAGTACAGTAAATCCTTAAGGAGGATCGTTCAATGACAACGAAAGCAGAAGTAATGGAGAAAGAAGAAATGAAAGAAGAGACAAAGGCTGAGAAAAAATCAGGGAGTGTTTCCAGCAAGCTTCAGAAAATTCTCGAAGCCATTGAGCAGCTTACGGTTTTGGAACTCGCTCAATTAGTGAAAGCATTGGAAGAGAAGTTCGGCGTTTCAGCTCAAGCGGCGGTCAGCGTCGCTCACGTTCCCGGCGCAGCGCAAGCAGGGGCTGGAGCGGGAGCCGCCGCAGCGGAAGAGAAGACTACTTTTCAAGTTGTCCTCCTAAGCGCGGGCGATAAGAAAATCAACGTGATTAAGGAAATTCGGGCCGTGACCAGTCTGGGCCTGAAGGAAGCAAAGGATCTCGTTGAGTCTGCTCCGAAACCAATCAAGGATAACGCAACCAAAGAAGAAGCAGCCAAAATTAAGCAACTTCTTGAATCAGCCGGCGCAAAAGTTGAGATTAAGTAATTTCCTAATGGCAAGGCAAAACGCATAAAGACCTGAGCTGAGGAGAATCCTATATATGAGTTCACTCATTAAGCGGAAAAGTTTCTCAAAGATTCCGGATTGTATTGAGATCCCGAATCTCGTCGAGATTCAAATCAAATCGTACGAGCAATTTTTGCAAACTGATCGGGCGAAGCGCCGCAGAAAACGGCAAGGCCTTGAAGCGGCTTTTCAAGATTCTTTTCCCATCGAAAGCTTCGACGGAACTTGCCGTTTGGAATATTTGGGTTACTCACTTGGCAAACCTAAATATTCGATCGCGGAGTGCCACAAGCGCGGGATGACCTACGCGGCGCCTCTTAAAGTAAAACTTCGATTAGTTCGCAAAGGAATTGCCAAAGAGCAAGAGGTCTATATCGGAGAGCTTCCATTAATGACTGAAACAGGCACCTTCATTATTAATGGAGCGGAGCGGGTGATTGTCAGCCAGCTTCACCGTTCCCCCGGCGTTTCGCTTGAAGAATCCACGCATCCAAGCGGCAAGCGGCTTCACAGCGTACGAATTATTCCTTATCGCGGGGCTTGGATTGAGTTTGAAGGTGATATTAATGATGTGCTTTACGCTTATATTGACGGCCGGCGCAAAATTTTGGCAACCACATTGCTTCGCGCCCTTGGGTTTTCCACCAATCACGATATTTTGAAGGCGCTTTATCAAATCGAAAAAATTAAGGAGTTTAACCGCGCGTCTTTCAAAAAATTGGAAGACGCTATTTTGTCCAAAGACGTGGTTGAATCGAAGTCAAAAGAAGTCGTCGCGACTGCGGGCCTTAAACTCAATAAAGAATTATTGAATACCTTGGCGGATCGAAACGTATCTGAAATTGAAATTGTGAGGCCTTTCGCCGAGGACTATACGATTGTAAATACGCTTGAACGGGATCCTTATCACAATCAGGAAGAAGCTCAAATCGCCATTTATCGCCGCGTCCGTCCGGGCGATCCGCCTACTGCCGATAGTGCCCGTGATTTGGTTGAAAAATTGTTCCATGATCCGCAGCGCTACGATTTAGGCACGGTGGGCCGTTTTATGCTGAATCGCAAGCTGGATTTGGATGCGCCGCTCGATGAGACGACGCTTCGCCCCGAGGATGTGCTGCAGGTTGTGCGCGCGCTGCTAAAACTGAGAAGCGGAGAAGTCAAGGTGGATGATATTGATCACTTGGGCAATCGCCGCGTACGTTCCGTGGGGGAACTTTTGCAGAATCAGTTTCGCGTGGGCCTTGCCCGAATGAAGCGTTCCGCGCTAGAGCGTATGTCCATTTATGATTTGGATGCCGCGATGCCGCATAATTTAATTAATCCCAAGCTCATCTCGGCGGCCATCAAGGATTTCTTTGGCCGGAGTCAGCTTTCTCAATTTATGGATCAAACGAATCCCCTGGCTGAGTTGACTCATAAGCGCAGACTTTCCGCTTTGGGGCCTGGAGGACTTTCCCGCGAGCGGGCAGGATTCGAAGTCCGGGACGTTCATCCCTCTCACTATGGAAGAATTTGTCCCATTGAGACGCCTGAAGGTCCAAACATTGGTTTGATTGCGTCTCTCAGCACATTTGCGAGAGTTAATGACGTCGGCTTTCTCGAGAGCCCGTACCGCAAAGTTGAAAAAGGGCGGGCGACTGAGAAGATCGAGTATTTGACCGCAGATCAAGAAGATAAGTACGTCATCGCGCAAGCGAATGCGAGGTTAGACAAACACGGCCGTTTCATCGATCCATTGGTTTCGACTCGCTTCAAAGGAGATTTTCCTAAGAAAGACCCAAGCGAGATTCATTATATGGATGTTTCACCACGGCAGCTCGTCAGCGTCGCCGCCGCCTCGATTCCATTTTTGGAACACGATGACGCCAACCGCGCGCTGATGGGTTCGAATATGCAAAGGCAAGCCGTTCCTTTAATGGAAACAGAAGCGCCGATCGTCGGTACCGGCATGGAACATTTGGTTGCTCATGACTCCGGAGCGGTGGTGCTTGCCAAAGCGCGTGGCACGGTAAAAGCGGTTTCTGCACATGAGATCGTCATCGATGATTTGGTTTATAAGCTTAAAAAGTTCGAACGTTCAAATGCGGGGACTTGTATTAACCAAAGGCCTTTGGTTGAACTGGGTCAAAAAATAAAACGAGGCGATATCATCGCTGAAGGCGCCGCCACGGAAAAAGGCGAACTGGCGCTCGGCCGGAATGTCTTGGTGGCTTTTCTGCCATGGCGTGGTTACAACTTTGAAGACGCCATCATCATCAGCGAAAGGCTTTTGATGGAGGATAAGTATACGTCGCTCCATATCGAGGAATTTGAAATCGAGGCCCGGGACACTAAATTGGGGAATGAGGAAATCACACGGGACATCCCCAATGTGAGTGAAGAAGCGCTTAAAGATTTAGATCAGGAAGGTATTGTCCGGATTGGCGCAGAAGTAAAACCGGGAGACATTTTGGTCGGCAAAATTACGCCTAAATCCGAAACAGAACTTTCTCCGGAAGAAAAATTACTGCGCGCCATCTTCGGCGAAAAAGCAGGAGATGTCCGTGACGCTTCCCTCACGGTGCCGCCGGGTGTTGAAGGCATTGTGGTTGATGTCAAAGTCTTCCAGCGTAAAGAGCTTAAAGTGAAGACGCGCGAAGAGAAACGCCAAGAATCTAAAGAAATTGATGATATCAAAGAGCATTATCAGAAACGAATCGATACACTCAGGCATGAGCGCTTCGTCAAAATATCATCGCTCGTCGTCGGAAAGAAACTGTCTGAGGATTTAGTGGATGATGTTTTGGGCGAAGTTTTGATCCGCGCCGGCCGAGTCGTCGAGAAAAAAGATCTTAAGAAACTTGAACGCTGTGATTGGGAATCCATCCGGCTAGATGAAGACCCGGAGCTTGAGGAAA
This sequence comes from uncultured bacterium, assembly GCA_964587285.1. Taxonomy (GTDB): domain Bacteria; phylum Omnitrophota; class Omnitrophia; order Omnitrophales; family Danuiimicrobiaceae; genus 01-FULL-45-10b. Next base: position 4,299 of record CAZPKZ010000022.1, read on the forward strand.
ATATTCGCAAGATCGCACGCGTTTGGGGAGATGAAATTGACGAGTTAGTTGAAGAACGCGCCCGTGAAGTGGATCGCGTGAAGAAGGGGGATGAGCTCCCGCCAGGCGTTATTAAAAAAGTCGTGGTGTATGTTTGTTCCAAACGGAAAATTTCAGTCGGCGATAAAATGGCAGGCCGTCACGGAAACAAAGGAGTGATTGCCAAGATCCTTCCGCAGGAAGATATGCCTTTTCTTCCCGATGGAACCCCGATTGAAATTGTTCTGAATCCGCTTGGCGTTCCATCCCGCATGAACGTGGGCCAAATTTTAGAAACTCACTTGGGTTGGGCCGGTAAAGTTTTGGGGCTTCATCTTGAAACGCCCGTTTTCAGCGGCGCAACAGAAGATGAAGTAAAAATGATGCTGAAGGAAGCGCATCTTCCCGAAGACGGCAAAAGTGCTCTTTGTGACGGCCGCACGGGCTACCGTTTCGATGAAAAGGTGACCGTAGGCTACATCTATATGATGAAATTAGCCCATTTGGTAGATGATAAGATTCACGCTCGTTCGATCGGCCCCTATTCGCTTGTGACGCAGCAACCGCTCGGCGGAAAAGCACAGTTCGGAGGCCAGCGTTTCGGCGAAATGGAAGTCTGGGCCCTCGAAGCTTACGGCGCTGCTTTTACGCTTCAAGAACTGTTGACCGTAAAAAGCGATGACGTCATCGGCCGCACGAGAGTCTATGAGGCGATCGTGAAGGGTGAGCCTGCGCTTCAAGCCGGAACGCCTGAGTCATTTAACGTCTTGGTCAAAGAACTCCAAAGTTTAGGGTTAGATGTGATCCCTGAGAAAAAATTTCAATCGGCTCAGGTTCGCGAAATGAAACCTTCGAAGAAAGAAGATCGAAAAGAAAAAGCCAAAGAAAAATTGGGGATTGCCTAAGGGGATATTGACTATGAAATATGATGAGATCAATACATTTGATTCGGTCACGATCAAAATTGCATCACCCGATGTGATTCGCTCTTGGTCGCATGGAGAAGTGAAGAAACCCGAGACCATCAATTACCGGACTTTGAAACCCGAGAAAGACGGCCTATTTTGCGAACGGATTTTCGGGCCAACTCGTGATTGGGAATGCAGCTGCGGAAAGTATAAGCGCATTAAGCATAAAGGTGTCGTTTGCGACCGGTGCGGTGTGGAAGTGACTCAGTCCAAAGTCCGCCGTGAGCGCATGGGCCACATTGATTTAGTGACGCCGGTTTCCCACATCTGGTTTTTTAAAACGATGCCCTCGCGCATCGGAAATTTGCTTGACCTCACCGCCCGCGCCCTCGAGAAAGTACTCTATTATGAAGAATATGTCGTCATCGATCCCAAAGAAACTCCGCTTAAGAGAAAAGCTTTGATGGGGGAAGAAGAATACCAAAAAGCGGTTGAACAATATGGTCCCGGAAGTTTTGTAGCTAAAATGGGCGCAGAAGCCGTCAGGGAGTTACTCGACGGATTAGAGTTAGACAAGATGGTTCAAAAGTACCAACGGCAAGTTAAGACTTCGAAATCGAAGCAGGCCCGTGCCCGGGCGATTAAAATTTTGAAAATCGTCGATTCGTTCAAACAATCCGGCAATAATCCGGCTTGGATGATTTTAGATTGTATTCCCGTCATCCCGCCTGATTTAAGGCCCCTCGTTGCCTTAGACGGAGGCCGTTTTGCGACCAGCGATTTGAATGATTTGTACAGGCGGGTGATCAATCGCAACAACCGTCTGCGCAAGTTACTTGAACTCAAGGCTCCCGATGTCATTATTCGCAATGAAAAACGCATGCTTCAGGAAGCGGTGGACGCGCTGTTTGACAATGGCCGCCATGGCCGGCCGGTTTTGGGCGCCGGAAACCGTCCGCTCAAGTCCTTAAGCGATATGCTCAAGGGTAAACAAGGCCGGTTTAGGCAGAATCTTCTGGGAAAACGGGTGGATTACTCGGGCCGTTCCGTCATTGTGATCGGACCGGAACTCCAATTAAATCAATGCGGGCTTCCGAAGAAAATGGCCCTCGAACTTTTTGAGCCTTTTATTATTCGCAAACTTAAGGAACGCGGTCATGTTCATACGATTAAATCGGCAAAGAAAATGGTTGAAAGGGTCAAACCCGAAGTTTGGGATATTTTGGAAGAAGTGATTCATGAGCACCCGATCCTTCTGAACCGCGCTCCGACGCTTCACCGTTTGGGTATTCAAGCATTTGAGCCGGTTTTAATCGAAGGAAAAGCCATTCGAATTCATCCGTTGGTTTGCGCGGCCTTCAACGCAGATTTCGACGGAGATCAAATGGCGGTGCACGTTCCGCTTTCCATGGAAGCTCAAATGGAAGCGCGGCTTTTAATGCTATCCGCCAACAACATTTTCTCACCGGCTAACGGAAATCCGATCACCATCCCTTCTCAAGACATTGTGATCGGGCTCTATTATTTGACCAAGCAAAAAGAAGGTGCCAAGGGCCAAGGCAAAATGTTTTCTGATGTTGAGGAAGCCATTACTGCTTATTTAGACGAAGAGATTGGAAAACACGCAGCGTGCAAGCTTCGTTTGAAAACCGGAGAGGTCCTTGAGACAACGATGGGCCGCATTCTCTTTAACGAGGTGCTTCCGAAAGGCTTTCGGTTTGTCAATGAAGGAATCGATAAATCAAGGGTTTCCCGGGTTATTGCGGATTGCTACTGCCAATTCGGACACAATGAAACCATTCGTTTGCTGGATCGGCTGAAAGCGCTTGGTTTTGAAGAGGCAACACGCTCCGGGCTTTCAATCGGAATCGACGACATTCAGATTCCGCACGATAAGAAAAAAATGCTGGATGCGGGATTTCATGATGTGGATGCGATTGAAACCCAATATAAAAATGGTTTGATTACCGATGGCGAGCGTCACAATAAAGTCATCGACATCTGGACTCACATTACGGATCAAGTTTCGGATCGTATGTTCGAACAGCTCGCCGTGTTCAACCCGATTTTTATGATGGCGGATTCAGGTGCCAGAGGTTCCAAACAGCAAATTCGTCAGCTCGCCGGTATGCGCGGATTGATGGCAAAGCCATCGGGTGAGATTATTGAGAACCCGATTACCGCGAATTTCAGAGAAGGCCTTACCGTACTCGAATATTTTATTTCAACTCACGGCGCGCGCAAGGGATTGGCTGATACCGCGTTAAAAACCGCAGATTCAGGGTATCTCACTCGCCGGCTCGTGGACGTGGCTCAAGATGTGATTATTACCGAAGCGGATTGCGGCACGCTCAACGGTATTTTTATTGAGCCGGTGTACGAAGGAGAAGAAATTATCGTCAGTTTAAAAGACAGAATCGTTGGGCGCTTCGCCCTGGATAGCGTGGTTGATGTGGTAACGGATCAACCCATTATTAAGGTGGGCGAGGAGATCAGCGAGGCGATTGCGGACCGGCTTGAAGAATTGGGCATCGAAAAGATCCGAATTCGTTCGGTTCTCACCTGCGAATCCAAGCGCGGTGTATGTGCAAAATGTTACGGGCGCGATTTAGGCGCCAATCGAATGGTTGAGTTTGGCACCGCCGTCGGCATCATCGCCGCTCAGTCCATCGGTGAGCCGGGAACTCAGCTGACCATGAGAACGTTTCACATCGGTGGAACAGCATCCCGCGTCGTAGAGCAATCTTATTTTAAAGCTCGAAACACAGGAAAGCTTCAGTATCAGAATCTAAAGATTGTGACGACCAAATTGGGCGAAGAGATTGTGCTGAACCGAAGCGGTCAAGTCACCATTCATGACACAAGCGGGCGCGAACTGGAACGTTATACGATTCCCTCGGGCGCAATTTTAAGTTTTAAAGACGGCGATGAGGTTCAGAAGGACACCATTTTTGTTAAATGGGATCCTTACATGGTCCCGATCTTTACGGAGGTGACCGGTAAGGTGCGTTTTGAAGACATTAAAGTGGGCGTTACGATGAACGAAGAAATGGATGCCACGACTGGTTTGACCGAACGTGTCATCATCGAACACAAAGAGGATCTCCACCCGCAAGTCATTCTGACCAGTGAGACGAACGAGATTATCGCGTTCTATCCCATTCCGACGGGTGCGCACGTGGTCGTCAAAGACGGCCAGACGGTGACGAGCGGTACGCTGCTCGCTAAAACGCCGCGCAAGATCGCGAAAACCCGCGATATCACGGGCGGACTTCCGCGTGTTGCCGAGCTTTTTGAGGCAAGAAAGCCCAAAAATCCGGCGATCATTTCAGAAATCGATGGCGTCGTGGAATTTGGAGAAGTGGTTAAAGGACAGAGAAAAATTATCGTGAAGAGCCAAAGCGGAATGACTAAGAATTATTTGATTCCGCATGGAAAGCACCTGAACGTTTACCGCGGTGACCGCGTTGTTGCGGGCCAACAGCTCGTCGACGGCCCCGTGGTTCCGCAGGATATTTTGCGCGTTTCAGGAGAGCGCAAGCTTCAAGAGTATTTAGTCAATGGCGTCCAGGAAGTGTACCGGCTTCAGGGCGTAAGAATTAATGACAAACATGTGGAGGTGATCGTTCGCCAAATGCTTCGAAAGGTCAAAATTGAAGAACCCGGCGATGCCGAGTTTTTGGTCGGGGCGCAAATTGACCGGATCAAATTTCAAGAAGAAAATGACAAATTAATGAAAAAGGGCAAGCAGCCCGCTAAAGCAGTGCCGATTTTACTCGGCATCACGAAGGCGTCTTTAAGCACTGAAAGTTTTATTTCCGCAGCCAGTTTTCAAGAAACGACGCGCGTTCTAACGGAAGCGGCTACCAGCGGCAAGCGGGATCATTTGCTCGGTCTTAAAGAAAACGTGATCATGGGTCACTTAATTCCGGCAGGCACCGGTTTTCAGTCTCATCACCATTTTAGCTTGGTGACCGAAGCGCCCGAGCCCGGAGCGGCACCGGTGGTAGTTCTTGAAAAAGAGCCGGCTTCTGAAAAACAAGAAATCGCGACGGTTGAGGAAGAATAATGCCGACGATTAATCAATTGATCCGCTACAGACGAAAAAAATTTAAGAACCGCACCAAATCACCCGCGCTTCAAGGTTCTCCTTTTAGAAAAGGGGTTTGTTTGGTGGTGAGGACTCAGACGCCGAAGAAGCCAAATTCGGCACTTCGGAAGATCGCCCGCGTTCGGTTGACGAATGGTTATGAAGTGACCGCTTATATTCCGGGCGTCGGTCATAATCTTCAGGAACATTCGATCGTTCTCGTGCGTGGCGGCCGGGTCAAAGATCTCCCGGGCGTTAGATATCACATCGTTCGCGGGAAACTGGATACGGGTGGAGTTCAGGATCGGCACAGGTCCCGGTCTAAATACGGCGCAAAAACGCCCAAGGCCTAGGAAAAGCGATGAGAAGACGCAGAGCGGCAAAAAGAAGAATTTTACCCGATCCGAAATATAAGAGCCTTCTGGTGGCGAAGATGGTCAACATTGTCATGCAGTGCGGAAAAAAATCTTTGTCCGAGAAACTTCTCTACGGGGCTTTTAATGTGTTGAATGAGAAAACGGGAAAAGATCCGCTTGAAGTTTTTAAACAAGCCATTGACAATGCGCGGCCCCTTTTAGAAACCAAGTCGCGGCGGGTAGGCGGAGCGACCTATCAAGTTCCGATGAGTGTGCGGCCTGAGCGGGGAAGCACGCTTGCCATGCGTTGGATCCGCACGTTTGCGCGTGACCGGAAAGGCGCGCCGATGCAGCAAAAATTGGCCAATGAAATTTTAGATGCCTACAACAAAACGGGCGCCGCCGTCAAGAAGCGGGAAGATACCCATAAAATGGCAGAAAGCAACCGAGCGTTTGCGCATTACCGATGGTAATTCTGATGGCCGACATAACTGAGAAGAAAATTCATTTCCCATTAGATAAAATCCGAAACATCGGAATCGCGGCTCATATCGATGCGGGCAAGACGACGACGACCGAGCGAATTCTATATTACACTGGAAAAACTCACAAGATTGGTGAAGTCCATGAAGGAACGGCCGTGATGGACTGGATGGAGCAAGAGCAAGAGCGAGGCATTACAATTACCTCCGCCGCAACCACATGTTTCTGGCGCGATTGCCGCATTAACATTATTGATACGCCCGGGCACGTTGATTTTACGATTGAAGTCGAGCGTTCCATGCGGGTATTGGACGGTGCCGTCTGTCTCTTTGGAGCGGTGGAAGGCGTAGAACCTCAGTCTGAGACAGTGTGGCGGCAGGCAGAACGATATCATGTTCCGCGATTTGCTTACATTAATAAGATGGATCGTGTTGGAGCCGCTTTTGAATCGTGTGTAGAGCAAATGCGTGACCGTCTTGGAGCCAATGTGGTCCCTTTACAGCTTCCATTGGGAAAAGAGGAGTTTTTTAAAGGAATCATCGATTTGGTCAAGATGAAAGCTGCGGTTTTTCATGACGAAACATTAGGCGCCGATTTTGATGAAATCGATATTCCGCCCGAGTATCTAGAAGCAGCTAAAAAAGCGCGTGAATTCATGATTGAAAAAGTAGCGGAACATGATGATCAATTAATGCACAAATTTATTGAAGGGCATGATCCTTCACTTGAAGAGTTAAAAGCGGGCATTCGAAAAGCGACGATGGCCATTAAAATTTTGCCCGTCATTTGCGGCTCGTCTTATAAAAATAAAGGAGTTCAACAACTTTTGGACACCGTAGTGGATTATTTACCTGCCCCGATGGATGTGCCGGCCATTAAAGGAAAAGATCCTAAGACCGGCAATGAAGTGGAACGTCATGCAAACGAGAAGGAGCCATTTTCGGGGCTTGTTTTTAAAATTGCATCAGATCGTTTCGCGGGCGGCGGCAATTTTGCTTATGTCAGAATTTATTCTGGAGTTCTCCGGGCTGGTTCTTATGTGTATAACGTTTCCAGAAACACGAAAGAGAGAATCGGCAGAATGCTTTTGATGCACGCCAATAAGCGGGAAGATATCGACGAGGCGGGCGCGGGAAATATTGTCGCAGTCGTCGGCCTTAAGGATTTAAAAACGGGCGATACGCTTTGCGATGAAGCTCATCCGATTGAGCTGGAATCGCTTTTTATTCCGGAGCCGGTCATTTCGCTTGCGGTCGAACCAAAAACAAAAGCCGATCGCGATAAGCTTTCGCAGACGCTTCAACGGATGGCGCAGGAAGACCCGACGTTTCGCATTAAAAGCAATGAAGAAACAGGTCAGACGATTATTTCCGGGATGGGCGAACTTCATTTAGAAATTATCGTAGACCGAATGCTTCGCGAATACGGAGTGCAGACGAATGTTGGAAAGCCGCAAGTTGCTTTTAAGGAAACGATCCAAACGAAAGCCAAAGCGGAAGGAAAATATATTCGCCAAACAGGGGGCCGCGGTCAATACGGACACTGCTATCTGGAAGTCGAGCCGATTGAGCGTGGCAAGGGAGTTGAATTTGTTAATAAGGTCGTAGGCGGTGCGATCCCGAGAGAATACGTTCCGGCCGTTGAAGAAGGTGTCAGAGAAGCATGCCAAAATGGTGTTTTGGCGGGATATCCTTTGCTTGATTTGCGGATAACACTCTTCGACGGTTCTTATCACGATGTTGATTCGTCTGAAATGGCATTTAAGATCGCGGGCTCGATGGGATTAAAGGACGCCGCAAAAAAAGCAAAATTGGTTTTGCTTGAACCCATCATGGTCGTGGAAGTGATTGTTCCGGAAGAAAATATGGGCGCGATTATTGGGGATTTAAATTCAAGGCGCGCTGTCATTCAAGAAATGGGAAACCGCGGAAATGTCAAATACGTAAAGGCGCTGGCGCCTCTTGCGGAAATGTTCGGTTTTGCAAGCGCGATCCGTTCGCTTTCTCAGGGACGCGCCGTTCCGTCTCCGATGGAGTTTCATAATTATAAAGAAGTCCCCACGAATATTGCCAAGGGAATTATTGAAGGGGCAACGCATTAATTCTTAAAGAAAGGATGAAACACAATGGCCAAAGAAAAGTTTGAACGCTCCAAACCGCACGTCAACGTGGGCACCATCGGACACGTCGATCATGGGAAAACCACCCTCACCTCCGCCATCACTCTGGTGTTAGCGAAGAAGGGAATGGCCGAGGCCCGTGCCTTTGATACGATTGACAATGCCCCGGAGGAAAAAGAGCGCGGCATTACGATCGCCGTCGCCCATGTGGAGTATCAAACGAGCGCGCGCCATTATGCCCATGTGGATTGTCCGGGCCATGCGGATTACATTAAAAACATGATTACCGGAGCCGCTCAAATGGACGGCGCGATCTTAGTCGTCTCCGCCGCCGATGGCCCGATGCCTCAAACGAGGGAGCATATCCTGCTCGCCCGCCAAGTCGGAGTCCCCCGAATCGTTGTCTTCTTAAATAAATGTGATGCCGTCGATGACCCTGAATTACTCGATCTCGTCGAACTTGAAGTCAGAGACCTCCTTAAAAAATACGAATTCCCGGGAGATGAAATCCCCATGATTAGAGGCTCTGCTTTAAAAGCCATGGAGCACCCGGATGACGCCAAAGCCCAAGAGCCTATCTTAAAACTCATGGAAGCCGTAGATACCTATATCCCCACTCCCAAACGCGATATTGAAAAACCCTTTCTCATGCCCGTTGAAGATGTCTTCTCCATCTCAGGCAGAGGCACCGTCGGCACCGGCCGTGTGGAACGGGGAAAAATCAAGGTCAATGATGAAGTGGAAGTCGTAGGCTTAAGGCCTAAGACCACCAAAACCACCGTCACCGGCATTGAGATGTTCCGGAAGCTCTTAGATGACGCCCAAGCCGGAGATAACGTGGGACTCCTCTTAAGAGGGATTGAAAAGAAAGACTTAGAACGGGGAATGGTCGTCGCCAAACCGGGAAGTGTCACCCCTCACACCAAGTTTAAAGGCCAAGTCTACATTTTAACCAAAGAAGAAGGCGGAAGACACACGGCCTTCTTCACCGGCTACCGCCCTCAATTTTACTTTAGAACCACCGATGTCACCGGAGTCGTCACCCTTCCTAAAGGTGTGGAGATGGTGATGCCGGGAGATAACGTCGCCGTCGAAGGCGAACTGATTACCCCCGTGGCGATGGAAAAAGACTTACGATTCGCCATCCGCGAAGGCGGCAAGACAGTCGGAGCCGGAGTCGTCACCGAAATATTGCAGTAAGAGGAAAAA
>CAZPKZ010000023.1:0-13428 GCA_964587285.1 uncultured bacterium
CTGTGATCGTTCCGCCCGTGCCGATTCCGGAAATTAAAATGTCGGCTTTTCCGTCGGTATCACGCCAGATTTCTTCCGCGGTTGTTTTTCTGTGTTTTTCCGGATTGGCGGGATTTTTAAACTGTTGCGGCATAAATGAATTCTTATTTTCATTAACCAGATCTTCGGCGCGTTTGATTGCGCCTTTCATACCCTCCGGGCCGGGCGTCAATACCACTTCGGCGCCCATCAATCTTAAAAGCATCCGGCGCTCAAGGCTCATGGTCTCGGGCATCGTGAGGATTAAACGATACCCTTTTGCCGCGCACACAAAAGCGAGCGCGATTCCGGTATTTCCGCTTGTCGGTTCGATAATGACGGTATCCTTTTTAATCAGGCCTTTTTTCTCGGCATCCTGAATCATGCTGACGCCGATCCGGTCCTTAACGCTGGATAACGGATTAAAAAACTCGCATTTCCCGACAATTTCCGCATCAACGCCGGCCGTTACTCTTTGCAAGCGGACAAGGGGGGTATTGCCGATGGTTTGGGTTATATCGTTGTAGATTTTCATAGATGCTCCTGTTTAGCAGTTAATATTAGGGTAATACAAAGAAGGATAAATAACGAATGATTCTAACAAGGGATTGGATTGAGTCAAGGAGAAAACGTACTGCTCTTTTTATACCGGTCCCAGTAATCTTTAAACCGCCTCAAGTGTTCGATCATCACAGGCTTTTTTCGGGGATCGCGAAGAATGAAAGCAGGGTGATAAAGCACCATAAACTTAGTCCCCGGAAAATCAGGGTGATCAAAAAAATTGCCCGCTTCCTGTTCCATTGAAAACTCTTTCTTTCCCGGAATAATGTGCTTCAGAGCAACCGCTCCGAGCAAAAGAATAATTTTTGGTTTGACTAGTTCAAGCTGCTTTTTCAAAAATGGCATGCAGGCGTTCACTTCTTCCTGCTTGGGAGCGCGGTTTTCCGGCGGGCGGCATTTGACTACATTGATAATTAAACTGTCTTGATTTGTGTTGAACCCGATGCCCTTCATGAGCTCATCTAAAAGCTGGCCCGCACGGCCTACAAACGCCTTCGCCTGAAGATCTTCATTCTCCCCCGGCCCCTCGCCGATCATCACCACACCGGCATTTGGATTGCCTCGGTCGACCACAATATGGGTGCGTGCCTCAGATAGCTGACATTTTGTACACTGAGAAGCGACCAGCGCTTCTTTAAATTCGGCGTAGGTTTTTGACTCCAGAATTTTATTGCGGGTTCCGTCAAATAAATCAAATTGCATTAGCTCTTCCTCCAAATCGCCCTTCTATATTACAATAAGCGGGAAAAATGCCTAACTATTTTCCTCTTCCGCCAATTATGATATTATATTTTTTATGAAACAGCTTATACAACAGCCCATGGCCATATTCATTTGGGCTTTTGTCGCGCTCGACACCTTGCTGGTTTTCATCCTGATTGCCATCCTAAAACCTTTCGACTGGAGAGAAAAAATAATTTACCGGATCGCAAACTTTTGGGGAAAATCAATCGTGGATATCAATCCGTTTTGGGATATCCGCATTTCCGGAAGAAATCATATCAAAAAAAATAAAGGGTACGTTTTGGTGGCTAATCACTCAAGCCTGGCCGATATCGTTTGCCTTTACTGCCTGGGAAAAAATTTTAAATGGCTCGCGAAAGAGAGCCTTTTTCAAATCCCTTTCTTCGGGTGGACGATGTCGCTTCTCGGCTATATCACGGCAGCATCCGCGACAGTTTTCAAGAAGCTCGAGATTGGCTTGAAAAAGATATTTCGGTGCTTATTTTTCCGGAAGGGACCAGAAGCCCAAGCGGCGCTTTGGGCGAATTTAAAAATGGCGCCTTCAAACTTGCGCTGCTCACGAAAAAACCCATTGTTCCGATCGTGATCAAAGGAACGGGCGATGTCCTTTCAAAAGGCAAAGCGATCATGGAAGCGAAAGTGAGAGGAACGTTAAAAGTGCTGCCGCCTGTCGAGGTCGCTCACGACGGAGCTGCAGATTTTGAGGCGCTTAAAACGCGGGTGTGGAACTCAATGAATGACGAATTAAAAAGCACCGAGTCTTAAGAATTTTTCTCTGCGATATTTCCCGCCCACGGCAGCTTAAACATTTCCCCTTGGTAGGCTTTGACCATTAAAACGACCCACAGCACAACGCCTAATAGCATCAAGAGGCCGCTGATGAGAACACCTAAATAAGGGATAAAAGAAATGATCCATTGGCCGACAAAAACGGCGCCAAAGACAATGATCGATTGCATGGCATGAAAACGGACGAATTTATTATTCTTTTCGATCAATAAAAAAATCAGGCCCGTTACAAAACCCAAAAGATAGGCAAGCAGCGCCTCAACATTCGGCTTAATGCCTGTATCCGTAGTGCCTAAATCCTGTTTTATATTGTCTGCCATAATCAGTACCCCCCTTGTTCTTAGCGAATGTTATCGCCCTTTAAGCCATAAACCTTGAGTTTTTAATCGTCTCCTCTTAAGCCGAAGCGGGCTTTTTCCTATTTTCTTGAAGAGCGGCGGCTTTTTCCAAAATCGCGAGTTTTTGCCTTGCATCCGTTACCAGCTCGGGGGGATATTCAATCAATCGCAAAGCGCTCTCGGCTTCCTGCCAATTTCCCCGCTCCAAAAGGCCGAGCGCTTGCTCGTATTGCTTTTGGATCTTAGAAAGCTCCTCAGATGTATTTTGCCGAATTATTTTTTCCTTCAAATCAAGATCAACCGAAAGGGCCTTTAAACTTACCGCTCCTTCAGGCCTTGGAGCAGCCTCGGCTCGAATCGCACTTTGAATTTCGGGATCAATCTCTCTAAGTGAATTTGGTTCCTGAACTTGGCCTTGCGGATGGCCCTCGAATGCCGCTATTTTTTCTTTGAGGCTGTTCATGGCTTCGAGAGCGCGGCCCCACTCATGAAGCTCCATGATCGGAAATAGCGCCTGATAAGATTCGAAAATCGCTTGCGCTTCCGCGGCAAGGGTTTGGCTCAGCATATATTGATTGAGCGTGGCGATTTTGCCGATCACATCATTAATGTACGGCCTGAGCATCACCAAAACGACCGCCCGGTGGAGTTTAAGATCACCGTGGTAAATGGGAAACGCGAGCGATTGAACGAAAAATTCACGCGCTTCTGAAAAATTTCCTTTTTCGAAAGCACGGACGGCGGCCGGATAGTTTTCGTCGAATACCTTCGTCACACTGCGGACATACAACCAACCGAGCAAAATTTTTCTTTGCTTCTGCTCAGACTCGAGCATTTTTTCAAAATCTTCCTTCGCCCAAGGCGTCAGCTTCGGTTTGTCAGAAAGCTTTGCCGGAAACGCGACTTGCTTTTTTAAAATTTCTTCCTCATCTTCGCTCATTTGGCGCGGAATCGTGATTTGAAACGGCCGCACAAGTTGGGCGCGTTCTTCGCTCGTAAGCAATTTCTGAGCCTCTTCGGGATTTACTTTAAACGGCTTCATACCCGTCTCAATTGTCTTTGGGCTTTCCTTTGGAAGGCCCGTCGGAAAAAACGATCTCAAGCTTTGGACCCGGTCCCAATTTGCGATCAAAATGAAAGTTAAGGCAGCCAAAGCAGGCAAAATAATGAAGAGCGGGGCGAATTTTCTAAACGCCGGTTCTTTGTGAGAAACATTTGGTGCGGGAGGCAAAACCGGCGCGGCAGATGTTTCAGAACCCTCTTCCAAAGGCACAAGAGAGGTCGTCCAAAAACAATTGGGGCAGCGGTGAAATTCCTTTTCGGCAAGCTCAAAAATTTGATGACAGTGACTGCATCTGTATTTCATGAGCGATCGGCTCCTCTAGCAAAATGTCGGCGGAGAATCAATAGTTTAGGAGGGAATCTACCAAGAATCAATCAAGAATTTGCTGGCGCGCCAAAGGAGCTATTCGGCGGAAGAATCCGGTCGACTTGATCCAAAATTTTGAGGATATCCGTTCTTAAAGAAGCGCCGCTTTTTAGGAGAATTCCCTCATAATTTGAATCCTCTAAAAACGGCTTAATTTCATCCTTCGAAAATCCGGTGATGAAATAGACGGGAAGTTCTCGAAGCCCTTCAACGGATTTTAAAATGGGTAAAATTTGGCTTCCATTGGCACGCGGAAGATAAAAATCAATAAAGAGAACGTCGGGCTTCATTTTGATGACCTCATCAATGATACGGTAGCCATTCGCCGCGTGATAAGTCAAAACTTCGAAGTGAGGGTGGCGAACCGTATTTGGAATCAGCTTCAGAAAGTCTGAATCGTCATCGATAAAAAACGCTTTTTTTCTCGTTTTCACGCTTGTGTTCATGTTCGTAGTTGATACCTCTTTTTGACCATATTCCTCTTACCGAAAAGCCTAGCACGACCGCAAGCCGCTTGAAAGACTCTGGAAAGAAAATAAGCTGGGAATCGGCTCATCATAATTATTTTTAGAAAGTGGCGTAGAGGGAAATTAAGTTGTGTTCTTTTGGCTTACGACAAAACGAAAGGGTTCGTCAAAAAACGCGCCTCCGCCAATCAAGGAAATGTCATTGTGGCGGGCATTTTTTATTTCGAATAACTGCTTCGGTTGAGGGGCTTTTTCAAACAGGCGCTTTCCCATCTCAAAAGGCACCACTTCATCCCGGCTTCCGTGCAGAATGAAAAGCGGGCTTTTAAGCCCGGAGATTTTAACTTCGTTATCCATCGTAAAATCCTTCAGCATGAAATCGGGGGCAAGACCGTAATGGTGCTTCGCCAGTTCTTTTAAATTGGTAAAAGGGGCCTCCAAAATAATGGCTTTAAATTGATCCCGCACGGCGAGTTCGATCGCCGGAACCGCGCCGATGGATTCTCCGTAAAGGATGATTTCGGAAGCCTTGTAATTTTTGTTCTTCTTCAGCCATTCGACGGCCGCGATCGCGTCTTGATAAAGGTTATCTCCCGTTTTAATTTCTCCTTCGCTTTGGCCGTAACCCCGGTAATCCATCAGTAAAACAGATACGCTGCGTTCAACCCATTCTTTGGCTTTGGGAAGCCGGATGGAAATATTGTCCGCGTTTCCATGAAACAAAAGAAGGCAAAGGGTGCCGTTTTCAGCGGGAAGATACCAGCCGTGAATGGTGACGCCGTCCGGAGTCCGGCACCAAACATCTTCACTCGTCAGAGCGAAATCTTTTGGCTGCGAAGAAAATTCCTTAACCGGGAAAAAAATCATGGATGCGATCATCCCACCACCTCCTTGTCAAGAGCGCGCTTATTCCAATTTGGGGCGCGCTCTTGCATTTCGAAGAAATCACGCCGCCTGACAGGCGGCGTGCAAGGAGGTGGTGGGATCATCATATTCACCAAGGCGCGGATCATCGTAGAAGCTCATACTTGATTTTTCGAAATAAATTGATTATAGTGCCGACATGGAATTCTTGCCCAATGCGATTTGGCTCATGATTGCCTACCTGGTTGGCTCTATCCCCACGGGATATTTAGTGGCCAAGCAGGTCCGCGGGATTGACATTCGCGAACACGGAAGCGGCAATGTCGGCGCGACTAATGTTTTCCGCATCGCCGGAAAAACTTGGGGATTTGCCGTTTTATTCATGGATATTCTAAAAGGATGGGTTGTTACGGCACTTCTTGCACCTTCTTCAGACGCCTTTGGCAACCTCGATTTGACCCTGAGGCAAATTCTTTTCGGAGCGGCCGCCATCGCAGGCCATACGTGGACTCCTTGGCTTCGGCTCAGAGGCGGCAAAGGCGTTGCGACCTCGGCGGGCGCGCTGATCGGAATCTTCCCGTTTGCTACCGTGATCGTGCTTATCGTTTGGGCCATTTGTTTTGGGGTTTGGCGCTACGTTTCTTTGGCTTCGATGGTTGCGGCGGCGGCATTCCCGGTTTTGCTTCTCATTTTTTACCGCGACATACCGTCCTTTGCGCTGATTTTTCTGACGAGTGCGCTTCTTGCCGCGTTTTTAATTTACAATCATCGAAGCAATCTTCGGCGGCTGAGACGAGGCGAAGAGCCTCGAGTCAATTTCAATAAAAAGTAACTTTTCCTCCGCCTACTTTTTCCCAATCGACGAAAAAATATTATAGAGCCACGCTAAAGCGGCCCCCGACACAAAACCGTCCGCCGCTGCGTAGGCAGTGCCGATCAAAACTGAAACCAAAGTCGGATCGGCTTTGTAACCCGGATAAACTGAACTGGCAAACCAAAGAAAGCTTAAGCCGTAAGTGGGGGCGATCAGATTCAAAACGCCGACGAGAAAAACGCTGGCGCCCCAGAAAATCCCGCCTGCGATTGCCAAACCGCGAATGGAAAGCTTCTGCTCATCTTTCATGGTTCCTCCTTACTTTAAGGCTTCTTCAATCAAAGGTTTTAATTCCCCGCGCTCGTGCATTTCATGGACAACGTCACAGCCTCCGACCAATTTTCCATTGATAAATACCTGCGGAAAAGTAGGCCAATTTGAAAATTCGGGGACCCGCGAGCGAAGTTCGGGATTGGAAATAACATCGCGCGTCGCAAATGGGACTCCGAAGCCGCGGAACAGTTGAACCGTAGCCGCCGAAAAGCCGCACTGCGGTGACTCGGGAGTTCCTTTCATATAAATCAAAATTTTATTCGCTTTGACGTCGGCTTCAATTTGTTTAGTCACATCCTGAGACATATTCTCCTCCTTGCCTACTCATTCAAGTATTTGAAGATCGTCCCGAAGAGGCTTGTTCTTAGCTTCGTTGTCGGGCGTCTGGGTTTTAATTTGAACCGCATGAATTCTGCCGTCCTCAAGCGCTTCTTGGAGTGCCTGCTGGACCAGACGGTGTTGATCCAGCAACATTTTACCTTTGAAAATAGATGACACAACCGAAATATGAAAGTGATCTCCGCTTCCGGTCATATCCTTGACTTGAATCTGAGCGTCCGGAATTACCTTTTTGATCAACGCTTCAATGTCATCTTCATGGATCATAGTTAATCACCTGGAGGTTGGTACCGTTGTAAATAGTACCGATTAAAATTAAGGATCTGTTTAATCGGTACTATTTACAACGGTACCACTACTTTTAAGAAACTCGGCCGGCGGGACATATCCTGTTATCCGCGCCTCGGGCACTTCTTTTCCGTCAGGATCCAAAAATAAAATGGTGGGGACGCCAATCACGTCAAATTTTTCTATGGGTTCGAGCGCTTCTTTCGTATTGGGATTGGTGGCGTCCACCTTGAGCCGCACAAAAGGCTCGAGCGCTTGTATGACGGCCTGATTTGAATAAGTGTAACGCTCAAGCTCATGGCATGGAATGCACCAATCCGCATAAAAATCAATCACGACCGGTTTTCTCATTTCCTTCGCCATCTTGACTTTCCCGCCGCTGTAAGGTTCCCACACCACGCCCGCGATCGGTTTTCCAAATAGAATAAGGATGCCTGCAATCACTGCGAGGCTTCCGATGGACTGTTTCACCCTCAAAAACCAAGTCTTCTTATTGCCCGATGGATCAAAAAAACCTAGATAAACTCCGCCTCCGATAAGCGTGATCGGAACCACCAAAGATAGAAAATCAGAGTAAAGCGCAAGCGTTAAATAAAAAAGTGCCAGGCCGATGAGGGCGACTCCAAATATTTTCTTTATCCATACCAGCCATTCGCCCGATTTCGGAAGTTTTGAAAGCAGGCCCGAAAATGTTCCTAAAACGAGATAGGGCGCTCCTAATCCGAGCGCCAGCACAAAAAAAACCGAAAATCCGGAGGCCGGACTCGCAGATTGCCCGACGAGGGTTAAAAGAGCGACAATCGGAGGCCCGATACAGGGCGCCGCGAAAATGCCGACAAAAAGCCCCGAGAGAAAAATGCCGGCGTTTCCTGCCCTTCTGTTTCCGCCAACCCAATTGACTAGAGCCGGAGGCAGCCGGAATTCATAAAGACCAAACATGCTCAGCGCCAAAATAAACATTAAAACCGATATGCTGATCAGGACCCATGGACTTTGGAGGGTAGCGCCGAAAAATCCTCCCGTCAACGCGGCAAGGCCGCCCAATAAACTGTACATGAACACAATGCCGGCAACATACACGAGCGCTTTTGTGAAAGCCGCCCCGAGGTGCTTTTCTGTATTTTGTCCGAAGAGCGCGACCGTTACCGAAAGCATGGGATAAACACAGGGAGTCAGGTTCAAGGCGAGGCCGGTTAAGAAAATTCCTAGGAATGCAAGGGGCGAAACTTCCATATCAGGTAGCGGGATGAGGCGGGATAATCCCATCCTCAAGCCAGCGATATTTTCCTTCAAGCGCGTTTTGCGCAATTCGGTAGGCGTAAGCATCATAATTTCTAAAAAGAGTCCTGAAATGGCCTCTGATTCTTTTCCTAGCATCGCGGCAAAAAAGATCAGCCAGTTCAATTGAAGATTGATCTGTCGGATTTTTCGAAACAAGCAGTGCCGCTCGGGCGCAGCTTGCCGCCATCCCAAAAAGATCCGTCCCAATATTAACAATTCGGCCAAGCAACCGCTGCTTTTTCTCAAGGCCTTGCTGATAAAACATCATCGCATGAAATAGATTTCGCGCTAGTCGATGGCTCGCGTGATGGACGAATGACGTGTGGCCGCGAAGTTCCTTTGGAATGTGGCTCTGAGCTTTGGGGATCGGCCAGTAAAACCACTGCCTTGGATACCAAAGCGCGTAGAAAATGATAAGATTCAAAACCATTTTTAATTTCGTGAAAATCCCGGTGTCTTTACTCAAAAGGGGGATAATTCTTTTGGCGTGGGGATCTAACGCTTCGCGCGCGATAAACAGGCGCATAATCTGGCTTGTGCCTTCGATAATGGTATTAATCCGCGCATCCCGCATGACTCGTTCGACGGCAACGCCTTCCTCACCGCGTCCCTTGAGTGAATCCGCTGTCTCATAACCCCTTCCGCCGCGGATCTGGACGGTCGCATCCACAATTTTCCAACTCGCCTCCGTACAAAACAACTTCGCGGCAGCTGCTTCTAAGCGAATATCTACGTTCTTCCGATCGGCATATGCCGCAACGAGCCACGTAATGCTATCCATCGCGAAAGTCGTTGAAGTCATTTGGGCAATTTTTGCCGCGATGGCTTCGTGTCTGCCGATCGGAGCGCCCCACTGCACGCGCTCATTCGCCCATTTTCGCACCACTTGAAGGCACCACTTGCCGCCGCCGGCCGCGGCCGCAGGCATCGTCAGACGCCCGGTATTCAGCGTCACCAAAGCCAATTTCAAGCCCTGGCCCAGCCCAAGCAGAATATTTTCTTTTGGGACTTTCACATTTTTAAATCTAAGGAGGCCGTTTTGAATTCCGTGAAGGCCCATGAATTGGCAGCGATGGACGTTTTCTACGCCCTCCCAGTTTGTTTCGACGATAAAGGCCGTGATTTGTTTTTTCTCGCGCCCCTTGACGATTTTTGCCGGTGTCTGGGCCATCACGACAATGACATTGGCCACAGGGCCGTTCGTACACCACAATTTGTCGCCGTTTAGAATGTAATGATTGCCGTCAGCGGACGGGATCGCGGTCGTCGCCATATTAGCGGGATCGCTTCCCACATCCGGTTCGGTCAACGCAAAAGCTGATATTTCTCCTTTGGCGAAACGCGGCAGGTATTTCTTTTTTTGTTCTTCCGTTCCAAACAGCATGAGAGGCTGCGGCACGCCGATGGATTGATGGGCGGAAAGCCAAACGGCCGTTGAGGCGCAATAGCTTGCCACCAGATGAATGACGCGGTTGTAATTGATTTGAGAAAGATGAAGGCCGCCGTATTCCTTCGGAATTTTCATTCCGAAACAGCCAAATTTGGCTAAACCATCGATCACAGGCTTGGGGACTTCATTGGTGCGATCGACTTGATCTGGGTCCAGGTTCTCTTTGAGAAAACGGGCAAGCTTCACGCAAATTTCATCTCCCGTCTTGCGGTCCGTCTCACTTTGTTCGGGATAAGGCAAAAGGAGATCCCAACGGATGCGCCCCAAAAAGAGGTCTCCCATAAAACTCGGGAATTTCCACTCTTTCTCGCGCGATTCTTCCGCAACCTCTAGCGTGGTTTGTTGTGTAGCCATCAGTAATGTTTCGGCAATCCTATACTTTTCTAAAAATGAAAACGAGAAAGAAAATCGCGGTTCCTGTCAGAACGATAACGGCGCCTGTCGGCAGGTCCAGCAAATAAGAGAGCAAAAGACCGGTCAAAATTATGATTTCTGCCATGACGATGCTCCAAAATAAGAGTTTCCGAAACGAACGGCTGATCAACTTAGAAATTGAAACGGGGATAATGAGAAGGGCGCTCACCAAAATAATCCCGAGGATTTTAATCCCAAGCACCACCGAAACCGCCAAAATAATATACATCGCTAACTGAAAAAAATCCGGATTAACGCCCGAAAGATAGGCCATTTCGCGGTCCAGCGCAAGCAGCATGATTTTCCTTTGATTCAAAATCAAAAAGCCGCCGATCAGAACACTCATGGCCACAATCAAAACTAAATCGGACTCTTTAATCATCAGAATATTTCCAAAAAGAAATCCGATTAATTCCGGCTGATAACCGCTTTTAAGACTGATGAGCAGTACGCCGAGCGCCATTCCGGTAGTGAAAATGAGGCCGATCGCCGTATCGGAGGAAACGTTTGTCTTTTTTTCCAGAAAAAACATGCCCGCCGCAAAAATCACGCTGGCGATCAGCGCCGTCACAAGCGGATTCATGCTGAGAAGGATTCCTGCCGCAACCCCCGCAAGCGAGGCATGCGCGATGCCGTCGCTGAAAAAAGCCATTTTGCGAAGCACCACATAGACGCCGAGATAAGCCAGAAGGCCGGCCAAGAGGACTCCGGCGATGAGGGCACGCTGCATGAATGGATACTGAAATAGATCGAGCATGGTTAGTGTTTGTGCTCTTGGAAGCGAATGTCCTGGCCGTACAGCTTCTCAAGCACTTCCTTGGTGATGGTATCTTTCGGTTTGCCGTAACAAATTAAATCTCGATTGAGGCAGATGATTTGGCCCGCGAATTTGTACACCATATTGATCTCATGAGAAACGAGCAACACGGTGGTTTGATGGACGTCGTTTAAATGGGCTACAATTTCGTAAAAGCTTTTTGTCCTCACCAAATCAACTTCGCTCGTGGGTTCGTCCAAAAGAAGAATGGCGGGGTCATTTAAAAGC
Organism: uncultured bacterium; assembly: GCA_964587285.1. Lineage (GTDB taxonomy): Bacteria > Omnitrophota > Omnitrophia > Omnitrophales > Danuiimicrobiaceae > 01-FULL-45-10b. The sequence continues at coordinate 11,175 of CAZPKZ010000023.1, forward strand.
GCTCTTGCGATCAAAATGCGCTGAAATTCCCCGCCCGACAAATGGCCGATGGGGGTATTTTCATGCTGTTTCATCGCGACTTCCAAAAGCACATGCCTAATCTTGCGAGGCCCCACTTTTTTAAAAGCAATTTTCAAAAATTCGCTGACCGTCATGGGAATCGTCCGGTCAAAGACAAATTTCTGAGGGACGTAACCGATCTGACTCAACACCGTTTGCACCGGTTCGTGATTGACGGAAATGGAACCCTGGTAAGGGACCAAGCCCAAAATGGCTCGAATCAAAGTCGTTTTTCCGGAACCATTCGGCCCAACGACGGCCACGATTTCGCCTTTTTGAATGGAAAAATTAATGTCATTCAAAATCGTGGCCCCGTTGAAACGGACGGAAAGATGTTTCACTTCCAAAATATTTTTATCCATAACTTAACGCCTCATGAACGACTTCGGCGTTGGTTTTCATCAAATCAAGAAAATCGGCGCCGCTCGATCCTCCGATCGGGTCAAGCTCGAATAGGCGGACGTTAAAATCCTTTGCGACAGACTCTGCTACCGCTTTAGAAACCGCGGGTTCCGAGAACAAAACTTTGATTTGATGTTCCCGAATCAAATCGTCCAAATGAGCCAGCCGCTTCGGAGTCGGCTCGCCTCCTAAAGATGGTTCCACCGTTCCCACAATTTCAAATCCGTATTCACGCGCGAAGTATTGCCATCCATTATGAAAGGTCATGATTTTTCGGGCCCGCAAATTTGAAAGCAGGTTTCGGATGTTCTGGTCCACTTCATCCAATTGAGAAAGATACCGCGCCAGATTGGCTTCGTATCGATTTTTGTTATGAGGCTCAAGCTCTGCGAGTTTGTGCGCTATATTCTTGGCTACGATTTTCGCATTGGTGATCGAGAGCCAATAATGGGGGTCTTCGGAGCCGGGTTTTATGAAATCAATTCCGCGATCGACCGCCACCGCTTGAGCGAGCGGCAAACTCTCAGCCACCGCTTTTATCCAATCGTCGAAGCCGCGCCCAATCACAAAAACAATCCTTGTGCCTTCAAGTTCTTTGATGGTCCTCGGGCTTAATTCAAACGTGTGCGGATTAGCACCGGCCGGCAAAATCGTTACGACTTGAGTCTGAGTGCCGGAGGAAATTTGCCCGGCGATATCCGACAGCGGAAAAATAGTCGCCGCTATTTTTAAATGGCTTTCGTTCTTTCCTCCCGCGCTCAGACAGAGTACGGAAAACATCAAAACGGATACCGTCAAAACTTGCTTATTCCTTCTGATACGCATGGCAAAAGCCCTCGTGGAATATATCGATTCTGGAAGAATAAATCAATCGCTGGAATGAAGTCAGCAAGCGGTCAGGATATAGCGGCCGGCAGGGAAAAGGAAGGCAGATATTGCTGAACCGCTCGGCTCCACTGACCGCGCATGCTCAAAAATTGCTGTCGGGCGGTTTGGACGCGTTCCAAAGCCGATTTGAGAAGGGCGTCAGACTGATTCGAAAGCTGGCCGCAAAGAAGGGCGTGTTCCTTCACATAGGCTTCCCAAGTCTGAAGCGCGTGTTTCAGCTGCTCATAACGGCCTTTGAGTGTTTCCAAAGCGGCATTTCGTATGGGATGAAATTCTTTGCTCAAATGATATTCTACGGCTTCTTTTTCGGCGGCAAGCCTCGCGGCCAAGATATGGAAGTTGGAAACCCGTTTTAAATCCGCAGCGAATCCTAAACGCGCTAAAAGCGAAATGAGCCATTTGCTGGGATCCCAATGATACCACTTGTGGCCATTTCGATAATCCGATGGAAACCGGTGATGAAAACTGTGATAACCTTCCCCATTCGTCAAGAAAGCAACCAGCCAATGGTCTTTTGCGGAAACATGAATATCATAAGTGGGTTTGCCAAAATAATGACACACCGAATTAATAAAGAAGGTGCCGTGATGCACAAACGTGATTCTTCCCACCACGCTGATCAAAAGAGCGCCGAGTAAATGCCCGCTCAATAAGCCCGTCAGCGCAGGAAGCAAAACGCCTGCAGTGACAGCCCAAAGAACGTAATGGCGGTTTTGGTGCATCACCAGTTTGCTTGCTTGAAGATCTTTTACATTGCTGTAGTCAATCGTGTGATTCCGGAAGAGAATCCATCCGATATGCGCGTAAAAGAAACCTTGTTTGATGTTATAGGGATCCCGCTCCGTATCTACATATTTATGATGATCCCGATGTTGTGAAGCCCACTGGAGGGCTGATTCTTCAA
>CAZPKZ010000024.1:0-12879 GCA_964587285.1 uncultured bacterium
CAAGGCAGACGACCGGCTGCTCGCTATCAATCAATGCGATGGGGCCGTGTTTCATCTCACCTGCCGCGTATCCATGCGCGTGAGCGTAAGTAATTTCTTTTAATTTCAAAGCGCCTTCAAGAGCGGTGGGGTAATTGTAACCGCGGCCGAGATAGAGAAAATTCTTTTTATTAAAAAGGGCCTGCGCCGCTTGATTGACCGCTTCCGATTGTTTGAGCGTTTTAGCCACTTGATCCGGTAGTTTCTTGACTTCCTGAATCAAACTCTGAAGCAGCGTCCGGGAAATTTTTTTTCGCAAAATTCCAAGATCGATGGCGAAAAGAGCAAGCGTCATTAATTGGGCAAGATAAGCTTTCGTGGAAGCCACTCCAATTTCAGGGCCCGCGTGCGTATAAATGACCGCATCCGCTTCGCGCGCGACCGTGCTTCCCACCACATTCACGATGGCAAGCGTAAGCGCCCCTTTCTGCTTCGCTTCCCGAAGCGCGGCAAGCGTATCCGCGGTTTCGCCTGATTGGGTAATCAAAAGAACGATATCGCCTTGATTCACAATGGGATCTGCGTAACGAAACTCGCTGGAAACGTGCACCTCGGTGGGAATGCGGGTATACTCTTCAAGCATGTAGCGCGCGACAAGGCCGGCATGATAAGCAGTGCCACAGCTGACCACGAAAATTTTATTCGCGCGCTTCAAGCGCTGTTTTGCTTTTGAATTGAGCGTATCGAATTCAATCCGATTCACGCCTTTAAGCCGTTTCTTAAGCGTCTGTTCAATGACGTGCGGCTGCTCGTGGATTTCCTTCAGCATGAAATGAGGAAATCCGCCTTTTTGAGCTTCTTCCACGCTCCAGTCTATTTTCGAAACAGATTTTCGAACGAGAGCTCCGCTTTCAAGTTGAGTGACCCTCACAGAATCCCGTTTAAGCTCAACTAACTCGTCGTCATTTAAATAAATCACTTTTTTGGTATAGGGAAGCAGCGCTGAAATATCGCTCGCCAAAAAATGCTCTCCTCGCCCGACACCGACCACGAGCGGATTAGAACGTTTGCAGGCAAAAAACCGCTCAGGGTCGTCGCGGGAAATAACCACAAAAGCGAAAAAACCTTTCATCCGCCGGACGGCTTTTCGAATGGCTTCCTGAAGATCCTCTTGGTAGTAAGATTCAATTAAATGCGCGGCGACTTCCGTATCCGTTTGGGATTTGAAATGATGGCCTTTCTTTTCAAGCTCGGTTTTAAGCTCAGCATAATTTTCGATAATCCCGTTATGAACGAGCGCAACCCGGCCTTTTTCACCTAAATGAGGATGAGCGTTTGCCGTGGAAGGTTCACCGTGTGTGGCCCAACGGGTATGGCCAATCCCCAAATGCATCCGGAAAGGAGTCCCATTGAGACGGGCTTTTAATTCGGAGAGTTTGCCTTTTTCTTTCGCTAAAAAAAATCCGGAGCCATTCGGACCCAGGCAGGCGATTCCGGCAGAGTCGTATCCGCGATATTCTAGATGCTCAAGACCTTTCATCAAAACAGGCACTGCTTCGCGCCCGCCAATGTAACCTACAATTCCGCACACAGATGGTCTCTTCTCACAACTACCCCCGTGCGTGGAAATAGGAATTTAGGATTCAAGACCGGCAAGCCGATATTCATGAGCAAGGTGAGGATGAAAAACCGAAGAAAACACTTCTTAATCGACAAGGCGCTTCAATTCCACTACCTGTTCTATATTGTGGCGACTCTTGGGGTTGTATCCGCCGTTGGGATGACGGGAAGCTATTTTGGAATCTGGAGTTCAGCCGTCAAAGTATTCTCGGCCGAGTCGCTCCGTGAGTCGATGCTAACCGCCGCTCAGATCCATGAATATGAGCAAGCGAAACGTCCTCCCAAAGAGGCAATTTTGCCCAGCGTCCGATCCTATCAAGAAATTCCTCTTCTCAGTGAACGCCAGAGAGAAATGATCCGAGAAATCATGGACGAAACCAGCCAGCGTTTGCTTGGCTTGGGCGTTTTGCTCCTTGTCTTTATCGGGTGGGGAAGTATTTTTCTGACTCATAAAATCGCGGGGCCGATTTTTAATTTGGAACAACACCTGCACGAAATAGAAAATGGGAATCTAGCGGCGCGGATGAGACTCCGCAAATTTGATGAGATGCCCCATCTGGAGAAGCAGTTCAACGAGATGGCAGGCGCGTTGGATGCCGCGATGACAAAAATGAAACGGCTCGCGAAAGAACTGCCGCGCGAGGTAGCCTCCGAGGAATTAAAAAGAGAGCTCACGAAATTCAAGACCACTTCCGATTGATTTGGATCGTAGACAAATGTGTCATTGCGAGACGGCAACCCAAACGAAGTCGAAGCATCTCACGTCAGATTGCTTCGTCCCCGCCACGAAATACTGGCGGGTCCTCGCAATGACGCTCATATTTTTTGTTTTCACTCGATGCCTTCCTCTTTATTCTCAAGGAACGCTCTCGCTTTCCAAAGAAGACTATCTGCTCCTTAAAAAAATCCAAAAAGATTCATTTCAATATTTCCTCACTCAAACGGATCCCGAAACAGGCCTGACCAAAGATTCGTCGCGTCCCGGCTCGCCTGCTTCCATCGCGGCGACTGGATTTGCTCTTGTGAGCTTCGCTGTCGCTTCCCAAAACGGCTGGCTTTCCTACCGCGAAGCTTATCAAAAAATCGAGCGGACATTCGAGACGCTTGAGAATAGGGCGGCTGGGGAAAAAGGGTTTTTTTATCACTTTTTGAATCCTAAAACCGGAAGGCGCATGTGGTCCTCAGAACTTTCCTCGATCGATACCGCCATTCTCATCGCCTCAGCGCTTTTGGCGGCTTCGTATTTCCAGGGAACCGCCCTTGAGGTCCGAGCCAGGCGGCTTTACGAGCGCGTGGATTGGAACTGGATGCTCAACGAGACGCTCCTTTTCTGTCACGGGTGGAAACCGGAACGCGGATTTCTTCCCTACTATTGGGACATGTACGCCGAACATCTCATTCTTCAGGCATTATCGGCAGGATCCCAAACCTTTCCCGTATCCGAAAAAGTCTGGAAAGAGTGGGAACGCGAAACCGATTCATACAACGGCAAGGAAATTGTGTATGCTTACACGGGAAGTTTATTCACGTATCAATTTTCTCATGCTTTCATTGATTTCAGAAATTTAAATGACGCGGGAATCAACTATTTCGAAAATTCAATCATGGCAACGGAAGCAAATCTAGAATTCTGCGCTTTTCATCAAGCGGAATATCGTTCATACCAAAATAACGTCTGGGGACTTTCCGCCAGCCTCGGCCCGGATGGTTACAAAGCATACGGCGCCGAACCCGGAATCGGACTTCATGACGGAACGATCGCGCCCTACGCGGCCCTTGCTTCGATCGTGTTCACGCCCTCCGAATCTGTGGCGGTCGTGCGTCACCTGTATGAAAATTATGGAGACTTCCTTTACGGAACGATGGGCTTCAAGGGCGCTTTCAATTTAGACCGGAATTGGTGGGCATCTGAACATTTGGGTATTGATCAAGGAATTACGGTCATGATGCTTGAGAATTTCCTAAACGACGGGGCAATTTGGAACCGTTTTATGAGGCTTCCCGCCATTCAGCGGTGGATTGAGCGGGGCGAGCTTACTAGCGGTAGAAGTGTTTAATCTTTTCCCGAAAACCGTGCGGCGATCCGCTCGGCGGCTTCTTCAATCGCTTCTTTGGTCAAGAGGGTTTTCTTTTTGATTTTTTCTTTCAGTTCCTGAATTCTTCCGCAATTCGGCTCTGAAACATCGGCAAGCTCGCGCTTGAACTTTTCAATTTCCTGTTTCAAGCTCGGATTGTTGATATTTTTCATTCGCACTCCACCCATCCAGTTTGACTCGTTTTTGGGGAGCGCGCACTCTGAATAATCTGACATGACCTTCCGTTTGTAGGTAATCATTGCAATCGACAGTAAAAGAGCCGAAATTAGGAGAATCTTATTGACTCTCCAACAGAGTTATCGGCCGGGCGCGGGAAAAACTTGATGAAGATGGGTATTAATTTAGGCTTCGAGCGTAATTTCTCCTGTCTTTTTCATTAAATAACTTCTGAGCCTGAGCACCACTTTGGTGTGAATTTGGCAAACTCTGGATTCCGAAACGTTGAGCACTTCTCCAATTTCTCTTAAGGTCAGATTCTCATAATAATAGAGAACGATGACCAATTTCTCTTTCTCCGGCAGCTGATCGATCGATTGAGCCAAAAGCTCTTTAACTTCACTTTGGTGGACATAGCTGAATTGGTCGGTAATCAGCGAATCCTCGACGGTTTGGAGCCTTGAGATGGGTTTATTGCCATCGTCATTTTGCCAAACTTCATCCAAGGAAAGAAACGTGGTGGAATTAAGCTCGCTATAAATTCCATTCAAATCTTCGACGCTCATTTTCATCGCTTTCGCCAATTCCTCCTCGGTTGCCGTCCGTCCCAGCCGGTCTTCAAGCTCTCTCATTTTTCGCTCAATCTCGCGGGCGCGTTTCCTCAAAAGCCTTGGAGCCCAATCGAGCTTCCTCAGCTCATCCATAATCGCCCCGCGAATCCGGGACACCCCGTACGTTTCAAATTTATTGCCCTGGCTTACATCATATTTTTCAATCGCATCGAAAAGCCCCAGAATTCCATAGCTCACCAGATCATTAAATTCGACATTGGGAGGAAGCCCAATGGCCACGCGTCCTGCCACATATTTCACCAAGTACAAATACTTGCGAACAATTTCTTCGCGAAGCGCTTTGTGTTTGGTCCGTTTATACTTTTTCCAAAGCTTCACATCCGCCTCAATCATAGCAATCACCCCCTCCTTTTAATAAAAATCCGGTTCATTACTTTTCTTTCTCCAAAAGCCGTCTAATTTGAAGCAAGGTATAATTCTTAGATTGGAGCACTTTGATTTTTTCAAGCCGGTCAAATACGGCTTCATCGTAAAGCCGATGCCCCGATGGCGTCCGGCGCGCTTCTGAAATGAGATTCGCCATCGTATAATTATGGATGGTCTGCCGGGAAAGCCCCGAATACTCCATCACTTCGCCGATCTTATAAAGTTTTTCCCGCTTCATGGACCTGCCTTTCAAATTCCTGGTTCACTTCAGCGTAAAGTTGACGCCCCTCTTCGTTCAGGGGATTAATGAGGAGAAGCTTCTGAAGGGTGAATCGAGCTTTGCCCCATTTTTGAGCCGCCATCAATTCTTTTGCTTCCGTCAAATATTGACTTACCCGCATATCGATCTCTGCGTCATAAACCCGTGTCACGAGCTCTGTCTCCGATCTTCCTTCTTGCTTCATCTGTTTTTTCAATCGGTCAATCCGCTTCGACGCCGCCACATGATGCGGATCTAAAAGAAAGATGCTCTCGTAGGTCGCGTTGGCTAAATCATAATTTTTCGCTTCCACCAATCGGTCGCCTTCCACAAGTAACTGATCCGCCACGTTTTGTTTTTCCTGAGAATTTAATTCCTCACTGATGGTGGAGGATTTCGGAATGTCGGTTGCATGGCTAGGCCCCGAGATTGAAAAAAACAAAAGGCCCGTGATGCCCCCGCATAAAAAAAGCCCAAGCTTGGGCTTGAGCTTCCTCGCGTTTGATCTCGTTTTACGGTTTTCATTCGCATGTGTCATTACGATTTATACTTTACAAAATGTAAATTACATTCTGTAATTTACAGGGTATAAATTTCATCGACTAAAGTCAAGGGGTATTTAATGTAAATCACAGAAAATAAGCTGAAAAAACCGCAGTTAGCTATATGTAGGCATTTCTAACCTAAACCCCACTAAATCTGGTAGGCAGGAAAAAGACCACTTTAATACCCGTTAAGTTTGAGAAGCCCTAGGGCGATACGGATTCTACGGAGAGAGGCAATATGACCTATCAGAGAATTTTCGAGCTGAAATTTAAAAAAGAGATTCCGACTTATGAATTAGGCAAGCGATTTCCGAAAGAACTACGGAAAATTTCGAGGGTGGCTTTGCTTGAACTGCCGCTTCGCCTGCTCAAGAGCGTCATCAAAAGGGAGCGGGAATTCGAGGAGCTTGTCGCTTTAAAACGGTGGTTTTTCAGCAATAAGAAAACGAACGGCAGAAGAAAACAGGCTGGCACGTCAACGTCTATTCGTTAGAATCTCGCACGCCGAAAACTCCCATGTTCCGGAATTTCTGGTAACGTTTCTCAACAAGCTCCTTAGGCGTCAATTTAAGCGATCGCTTAAGCGCCTTACTGATGGAGTCGCCCAAACGATTCGCCGTCATCTCAAAATCCCGATGCGCGCCGCCGAGGGGTTCTTTTACGATTTCATCCACCACGCCAAATTCGAGTAAGTCCTGAGCGGTTAACTTTAAAACTTGAGCGGCTTCCGGCGAGCGGGCGTTGTCCTTCCATAAGATCGCGGCGCATCCTTCGGGCGAAATGACGGAATAGTAAGCGTTTTCCAAAATCATGATATGATCGCCCATTCCAATCCCCAGGGCGCCTCCGCTTCCGCCTTCGCCAATGATCACGACAATGATAGGCACTTTTAACTCGGACATCTCCTTTAAATTGTAGGCGATCGCTTCTGCTTGGCCCCGTTCCTCAGCCCCAATCCCAGGATAAGCCCCCGGCGTATCGATAAAGGAGATAATCGGAAGCGAAAATCTTTCCGCAATCCGCATGATCCGAATGGCCTTCCGGTATCCTTCAGGATGGGCGCTTCCGAAACTTCTCATTAAATTTTCTTTGGTATCCCTGCCCTTTTGATGGCCCACGACGCATACGTTCCAACCTCGAAATTGAGCTAAGCCGGTGATGATCGCTTTATCATCCGCAAAATGGCGGTCCCCATGAAGTTCCAAAAATCCCTCCATCAGATACTGGACGTAATCGAAGGTATAAGGCCTTAACGGATGCCGGGCCACTTGGACGCGCTGCCACGGCGTCAAATGCTCGAAGACCTTCCTGACTTCTTTTTCCAATTTCTTCTCTGCGCTTTTGATTTCCTCTGAGAGATCGATGCCTGATTCATGGCGCGTTTTCATCTCGAGAATCGTTTTTTCGAGTTCAACGATGGGACGTTCGAATGGAAGGTAAGTGTTAAAAATATCTTTGCCGGTGATTTTAATCTTTCTTCTCTTCATGATTTATTCAACAACCGTTACGGTTGTGTTCAAGGGCACAATGGCGTAAAGCTCTTCGACATCCTGATTGAACATTCGAATGCAGCCTTCGCTGGCAGCAGTCCCGATGGTCTCAGGAAGCGTCGTGCCGTGAATTCCATAACCAGAAAGGGAAAAACCGAGCCATCGGGTTCCCAAAATATTATCCGGGCTGTCCGGCGAAACCACGGCGCCGGCTTTATACCAAGTCGGGTTGGTCAGCTTGTTGACGATCGTAAACGAACCTGTCGGTGTATCGTGGTCCGGCTTTCCGGTCGCCACCGGGTATGTTTTCAACCGTTCGCCATCAGAGTAAAGGCTCAACTGGTTTTCAGACTTGTCGACTGTAATCGAATAAACCGCTTTCGAGATTTTGAGTTTCATCCCGCTTTGAATTAAATCACTTTCAAGGTGATTGCTTTTTTGAATCAATTCGATCGTCGTATTGTACTTTTTCGCGATCTTATAAAGCGAATCTCCCGGCTCGACCGTATACAAAAAACTATCCGGTGTGACTGCGGGTGAAAAAAGGGCATTCACATTTAGCTCTGTTGGGGACGTTTCGGCGCCTAAAGAAGACATGAAGACGAGGCAGCAAATCGAAGATAAGACCCAAGAAGAAACTTTTACCACGTGCAGACCAAAAAGGAAATGGTGACTCCGAGGAGAGCGCCCACGATGACTTCGACGGGCGTATGCCCTAAAAATTCTCTCAGATGCTGCTCAGACAATTTGCCCTCCGCGTAGATTTCATCGATCATTCGATTCATAATAACGGCCTGCCTTCCGACCGAACGCCTCACACTAGCGGCATCAAACATGGTTAACAATGCGAAAACAAGCGCGAAAAGGAAGAGAACCGTATCAAACCCCGCGTAAAGACCGACGACGGTCGCGACGGACGCCGTTCCGGAAGAATGCGAACTGGGCATTCCGCCGGTGTCAATAATCCAACGGGCGTTGAAACGACGGCGGCGGATGACATTTCTGATGACTTTGATGGTCTGTGCCGTTGCCCATGCAAGTGCTACCGCGAGATAAGCCCGGCCGACCGGAAGATCAATTGCCGTATCCAATTGAGAAGAATTTCCCTCGCTAAAAGAATAGTTGACAAACCAGTATTATGAATTAAAATAATAAAATATATTTTCTTTTTATAATTATGATTGAGCGACTACAAGTGGATTATTATAGCCAGAGGAACTAAAAAGGCAAGTGCGTTTCCCTCCCGTTTCACATGCCTAAGTTTTAGATTCATCACCCTAAATTCTATGATTTCAAGTGTTTACAGCGCAAGTTGCGCCGGCATTGATGCTTACCTCGTCGAAATCGAAGTCGACGTCGCCAACGGTCTGCCTCAAGTTGCCATTGTCGGACTTCCCGATCAAGCGGTGCGGGAAAGCAAAGAGCGAGTCCGCTCCGCCCTCAGGAACAGCGGATTTTTGCTCACGCCCAAAAAAATCACGGTGAACTTAGCGCCGGCCGACCTCAAAAAAGAAGGGCCTGCCTTTGATTTGGCAATGGCTTTGGGCATTCTTGCTTCAAGCGGATATATCAAGCAGGATCAACTCAAAAAACTTCTTTTCTTGGGAGAACTGGCTCTGGACGGCGGCTTAAGAGAAGTGAAAGGCGCTCTTCCGATCGCAAGCCTCGCGCGCAGAAAGGGCTTTTCACTCATTCTTCCGGAAACCAACGCTCGGGAAGCGGCTCTGATCGAAGATGCCTCTATTTTAACCGCATCCTCCCTCAAACAAGTCATCCAATTTCTCAACGGAGAAGCGGATCTTAAAAAGATTTCTCACGCGGATTGGATCAGTCAGGTTGAGACGAGCCAAAAAGAAGAATGCGATTTTTCGGAAGTGAAGGGACAATTTCACGCAAGGCGCGCGGCGGAAATCGCGGCCAGCGGCGGGCACAACCTTCTTCTCATTGGCTCACCCGGCGCGGGAAAAACGATGATCGCAAAACGAATTCCGTCCATTTTGCCGCCTTTAAGCCAAACGGAACACTTTGAAATCGCCAAAATCTATAGCGTCGCGGGCTTATTTTCTAACGGTCATCCGGCGGGCCTGAAGCGGCCTTTCAGAGCTCCTCATCATACCATTTCTCATATCGGCCTCGTGGGAGGCGGAAGCTACCCGCGTCCCGGTGAAATTACGCTGGCGCACCGCGGGGTTTTATTTCTGGATGAATTTCCGGAATTCAGGCGGGATGCGATTGAGGCCCTGCGCTCACCCATTGAAGAAGGGTGGATCTTAATCTCAAGGGCTAAAATGAATTTCATCTTCCCTGCGCAATTTTTAACCGTCTGCGCGATGAATCCATGCCCGTGCGGTTATCTGACCAGCCCGAAACGCGCCTGCCGCTGCACGATGAGCCAAATTCAGAAATATCACCAGAAAATTTCGGGGCCTATTCTCGACCGTCTCGACCTGCATGTCGAATTGCCCGCCATTGAATATAAAGATCTGACGAGCCAGGTGCCGCAGGAAAGTTCCTCGCAAATTAAAAAACGAGTCCTCAAAGCGCGCCAAATTCAAGCCAGGCGTTTCCAAGGCCAATTAGAAAAAACAAATGCGCTGATGAGTAACAAAGATATTCGGAAATACTGCGTCGTCGCTGCTGCTGGAAAATTGCTTTTGGAGCGAGCCATGAAAGAACTTGATCTCTCGGCGCGCGGATTTCACAAAATCCTTAAAATCGCCCGAACCATCTCGGACTTAAACGATTCGGAAACGATCGATGAAGAACACATCGCGGAAGCCATCCAATACCGGACTCTCGACCGCAACTGGTTCGGGTAAAAATGAAAAGAAATCTAAAAACAATGAGCAAGACAATAAACTCAAATGCGTTAATCCCGCCGACAGTCATCCATAGCAAGATTTTATTTCTTCGCGGAAAGAAAGTAATGTTGGATAAGGACTTAGCGGAACTTTACGGTGTTACTACCTACAACTTGAAAAGGGCCGTCCGAAGAAATCTGTCAAGATTTCCAGCAGATTTCATGTTTGACTTGACTCAACAAGAGTATTCCACTTTAAGACGCCATTTTGGCGCCTTAAAAAGAGGCACTCATTCAAAGTATCTGTCCTATGCTTTTACCGAACACGGGATTTTGATGCTTTCGAGTGTATTAAACAGCGAAAGAGCCGTCCTGGTCAATATTGAAATTATGAGGACATTCACAAAGTTGCGTGAATTAATGATTGAACATAGAGATTTGCGGCAGAAAATCGAGGAAATGGAGAAAAAATATGACCATCAATTCAGAGTGGTTTTCGACACCATCAAGGAAATATTAGGACCGCCTCGGAAATCCGCGAGGCGAATCGGATTTCATGCGTGAGAAGAAATAGTACTATGAGTGACAGGCTAAAAAAGAAAAAAATGGGGTGATTATAGGCTCGAAAATGTTATGATGTGCTGATTATAATGGACAATTAGATGGGGCGTGAGAATCTTCAAACAAATGGCTTTACACTTGTTGAAATTGTTGTGGTTACTTCCATCCTCGGTTCTCTTGTTTTAATGGCGATCCCGGGCCTTCAGCGAGCGAGAGTCAATGCAAATCACTCCTCGGTCATTTCTGACCTTCGGACGTTTAGATCGGCCAACGAAATGTACCGGTCCCAGCAAAGCCCCCCTTTTTTTGCGCCTGATGTAGCGGCGCTTACGGCAGGAAATGTGCCTTTTTTGGATACCTCCTGGAATACGGCAAACACTTTAGGAAGACATAGTTACACATTCACTTATATTGTCGATCCGTCCGGAGCAGCTTATTCGATGGTTGCAGCGCCGTCCAACGCCAACGGAATCAACGCCTACTGCGTCGATCAAACATCCGTCATCTCAGGCGGAAGTGACGCCGGCGCTCCTGCGGGTACGGCGGCAGGATGCACGGGCGGAACTCCCGTAACTTGATCGTTTAAAAGAGTAGATGATGAAAAAATTCCTGCGCATTCTGCAAAAACAATCTGCCTCTATCATTTTCCTGATCATCTTATCGGGTTGTACGCTGGTTCATCGCGAACCTGCGTTTCAGGCCGGCAAGAAATTAAATCCAAACCTCTTCCGCGGCGTTTTCCACCTTCATTCGGAATATTCGCACGATTCAAAAGCGCCGCTTGATCTGATCATTAAAACGGCTGAAAAAGCGGGCCTTGATTTCGTCATCGTCACAGATCATAACAACCTCAACGGCCGCGCCTCTTACGAAAATACGGATCATCCTGAGCGGCCTCTATTGATTTTTGCGGATGAAGTGTCAACCTGGGGTGACGGACACATCACCGGCCTGGGAATTAAACAGGAACCTCCCAATACCGGTGATACGCAAGCCATCGTCAACTCAATTCACGAGCAAGGCGGCTATGTCGTGATTGCGCACCCTTTGTCGAAACGAAAACCTTGGACAAATTGGAGCATCCAAAATTTTGACGGGCTAGAGGTATTTTGCCTCTCAGACACTTTTTACGCGGCAGATTTAAAAAAACTTTTGTTTAAAGCTTTTTTCTTGCCGCCGAGCAAGTTCATTCAATCGATTCTTGAAAATCCGGAGGCTGGCCTAAAACTTTGGGATGAACATCTGAGCATGGGCCGTCCTGTAGCTGGCTTTGGCGCAATTGATGCCCACTTAAAATTTTACTGGCGCGGGCTGTATGCTGAGAATCTGCTTCTTTATTTTCAAGCGGTCACCATGTATGTCAAGGCAGAGGAATTAAAGGAAGAAAAAATTGTGGAATCGCTGGGGCGCGGAAGAAGTTTCATTGCTTTTGAAGTCTACGGCCTGGCTCATGATTTTTCATTCTCCGCATCGCTTCAAGATAAGAACTATGGGCCCGGCGATTCTTTATCGGCAGAATCACCCATTCGATTCGAAATCAAAGCGCCGGAAGCCGCCGAAATCAAACTGATCCATAATGGCAGTGTCATCCAACAAGAGGTGAGCAAGACAGCCGAATACGAAACGCGGGAACCTGGCTATTATCGAGTCGAAGTTTATAAGGACGGGGAGCTTTGGATTATTTCAAATCCGATCTATGTGACGGGTTGAGAAGCTCATTCATATCCAGCATCATTCCCTCACGCGAGTAAGCGGCGATATCTAAAATTTTGGTATCCATCCGAATCGCATCTTCCGGGCAAGCTTCCACACAAAAACCGCAGTACACGCATTTGCCCAAATCAATATCGAAACTTTTAGGCCGCTTCTCGATATTGGGATCCGGATGTTCCTCCGCCACAATATAAATGCAGCGCGCGGGGCACACGGTTTCGCACATCATGCAGGCAACGCAGCGCGGTGAGCCGTCTTCGCGTTTCGTCAGCCGGTGTCGGGTGCGCGACCGAGTCGGCAGCTTCCACAACTGCTCCGGATATTGAATAGTCACCATGGCGGCGACCTTTCTAAAAAGCCCGATCGCATGAAACAGATGTAAAATCAAATTCTTAAAAAAATGTTTGGAAGTCAGCGCGAGCCCTCTGAAAATTTCGGGAAAATAAAGTTTCTCCCAAACATTGAGTTTCGGACGGCTGACCACCCTCGTGTGAATCACTTGATCACCCAAAGCAAAATAATCGCGGTCACAAATACGTTGGCGAGCGCAATGGGGAAAAGGTAGCGCCATCCGAGTGTCAGCAACTGATCATACCGAAAACGCGGAAGAGTCCACCGGATCGCCATCAAAAGCCAGCAGAAAAAAAGCACCTGTGTGATAA
>CAZPKZ010000025.1:0-4645 GCA_964587285.1 uncultured bacterium
TTATTACGTACATGTGTGATCAATAAAAATTGGCCCTTCAGGGCAAAAGCAGGTGGTGGGATCATCCCATCACGGACTCAACACGGGAGCTTTATCGAGCAAAATCGTAACGACTAAACAAACCGCCAAAAATAAAGGAAAAATCACGATCAAATAAATGACGAATTTTTCAAATTTAAGATGCATATAAAAAAGAGCGACAAGCCCTGCCTTAATCACCGCTAAAAATACCAAGCCTAAAATGACGGGGGCTTTGGCAAACGGCAAATTGGCTGTGGCAATTTCCAAAATGGTCAGGACGAGAAGCGCCCAAAAGACCGCCGCGTAATTAGGTGTTTTGTGAGTGCTCATATTAAATAAAGAATGGTGAACAAAATGATCCACACCAAGTCTACAAAATGCCAGTACAACCCGACGATTTCGACCCCCGCATATTCATCCGGAGTAAAATACCCTTTCAGACTCCGGATCCAAACGACAATGAGCCAAATGACGCCGGCAAACACGTGCGCTCCGTGAAAACCGGTCAGCGTAAAAAAACAGGATCCGAAAATGCTGCTTGAAATCGTAAATCCGTCATGAATCAGCTCTTGATACTCATGCATTTGAATCCCTAAAAAAATAGAGCCCAACAGCACGGTGAGAAAAAGCCCCACATGAAGCCCTTCTTTATAGCCCCGTTGAATACTAGCCAGCCCCAAAACGAGCGTGGCGCTTGAACAAATCAAAATGAAAGTATTAATGCCGGTAAGCGGAATATTCAAAACGGTGGAAGGATGCGGCCAGGTGTTGAGATTGGCAAAGCGAAGAACGATATAACCGCCGATCAGCCCCGTAAAAAACATGATTTCGGAGGCCAAAAAAATCCACATCCCGAGTTTTCGAGTGTCGATTCCGATTCGACCGATATGCGTGTTTGGGTCCATGCGAATCCTTTATATTTTATCGATGACCATCAAAATCAGGAGCGCCGCCAAATAAATGACAGACGCCCTCAAAACATAACGGGCTCTCGCGTCCAAATCCACCGCGGCAAAAATAATCGCGGCGGCGAAACCGATTCCCAGCGCAAACGCCCCAAAAAAATAAATCGTGCCGGTCAGTCCAAAAATAGTCGGAAGCAGACTCACCGGCATTAAAGCGCACATATTGACAATCATCTGCCGCGCCACAAATTTTCCTTCCCGGTCTAGGACCGAAAGAATGGGCTGGCCTGAACGTTCATAATCGGCGCGGTACATCCAAGCGATCGACAAGAAATGAGGCAGCTGCCAAAAAAAGATAATCATAAACAGAAGGAACGCGTTGAAGCCCAGGCTCGCGCTTGCGCCCGTCCAGCCGATCATGGGCGGAATCGCTCCGGGAATTGCGCCCACAATCGTAGAGAGCGATGTTTTACGCTTCAGCGGTGTATAAATAAAAAGGTAACTTGCCCACGTCGCGAAGGCCAAAAGCGTACTCGGCGGATTCACAAAAAAAATAAAAATGAGAAAACCAAAAAGAGAAGTTAAAGCGCCGAACCAAAGCGCTTCGTTTGGCTCTAACTTCCCTGCCGGAAGCGGCCGGTTCTGAGTGCGGATCATCTTCGCATCAATTTCGCGTTCTAAAAATTGATTGAGTGCCATCGAGCCGCCTGCCACAAGCGCAGTCGCAATCAAAGTGACGACAAATGAAAATGAATTCATGCCGACGGAAGAAGCCAAGTAAAAACCGACGGTCGTGCTTAACAGAACCAAGGAAACCAGCCGAGGCTTCGTCAAGGCGAGATAATGCCCAACGTTCACGGTACCAGGTACGGCCGGGACAGGTTCTGACTTTGCCGATGGAACCTGTCCCGTAACGTACCTGGTACCGCGTTTTAAAGCCTCTGGTCGATTCATACCCCACCTGCCTTGCGATAAATTCTAAGCATGAGAAAAACGCACGTTCCTAAAAGAAATGCCCCAAGCGTTTGATGAGCGGTGATGAAAAAGATTTTGCCGGCCGGAGATTGAATTGTTTGGGGGAGCATCAACACATAAATGAAAGCGCCCATTCCGAGTGCCATCTGCAAAAGTGCCGAAATCCCAAGCAGAAAAGCGGGGTGAACCAATTTCTTTTCTTGCTCACAATGATGAAATACGCGAAGCATCACGATGATCGAACCGATCAAAACGAAAAAGCCGTTGACGATATGTGAAATCACTATCAGCTGATTCGAAGTATGCCTCAAGGTCGCGCCTAAGATGAGTTGTAAATAAATGAGAGTGATCAACATCCATAACGGTTGTTTGATTTCAATATCTACGGTACCAGGTACGGCCGGGACAGGTTCTGACTTTGCCGATGGAACCTGTCCCGTAACGTACCTGGTACCGTCATTAACGTTTTCACATTCTTTTGACGTAAAAAAAGCAAGGCTCACCGTCAGGGCAAAAAAAGTTTGCGCGAGACAGGCGTGAAAAATGGAAATCGGCGCAGGCAGCAGATAAATCACGGTTAAACCGCCGAGAATTCCCTGAATGACGACCGCGCCGAACGCGGCGATCCCCGTCCAGCGCACCCAAGCTCTCGATTCTTTAAACCCAAGCCAAAGGACAAGCGCCAAAGTCATCATCCCAACGAGGCTCGCGATCAGCCGGTGAGTATGTTCGTAACGAATACCTCCCACCATCGGCGGCATTAACCTTCCGTAAGAAAGCGGCCAATCCGGAACCGAAAGCCCCGATTTTGTGCTGGTGACGAGCCCGCCCGCGATGATCAATAGAAAGGTCGCGAAGGCGAGAAGTTTTGTGTAACGCGCGAGCCAAGAAGAGTAATAAGGAATCATCTAATGATCCGTCATTGCGAGCCTCGCAGAGGCGAAGCAATCCCATTTATTGATTTTTTCCATAGGATCGGGATAGCCCCTGTGGGGCAATCTCAGAATTTTGATAGAGGTCGTCAAAATTTGGATTGAGTAATTTAATTAATTTCAATTTCTTTGATCGAGATCCGGCTTTTATTTGTTTTTCACGAGCAATTGCATCTTCGATGCGGTTAAAAACTTCATAATAAACTAATTTATTCACACGATACTTCTTAGTAAAACCATCTGACAATTGGTGTGTGTGTTCATACGCTCTTTTTTCCAAATTACTCGTAACACCAACGTAAATCACGTTATTGTATTTGTTCATCATAAGATAGACGTAACTTTGTTCAATCATACTTCAACCTGTTCGGAGATTGCTTCACCCCGCTTCGCGGGGTTCGCAATGACGGTTTTCCTCATTCCTCATTTTGGGGCCAAAAATCTTTTTCCCGCCCGGGAACACTGTATTCATAGGGTTCGCGGTAAACGGCCGGAGGCGTCTCGAAATTCCCGTGCGGAGGCGGAGAAGGCGCCGCCCATTCAAGCGTATTGGCTTGCCAGGGATTCCGATCCACGGGTTTTCCCCAAAAAAGGCTTTTAAAGAAATTAAAAACGAACGGAAGCTGAGCCAGCCCTAACAGAAACGCGCTGATCGTGATGAACACGTTGATCGGCTGTAAGTGCTGAAGATGCACGTACTGCATGGGGTCATAAATCCGACGCATATGGCCGCCGATTCCCAAAATATGCATCGGAAAAAAGGTGCAGTTAAAGAAAATAAACGTGCCGATGAAATGAATTTTGCCCAGCAGGTCATCCATATTCCGGCCGAACATTTTCGGAAACCAGTAGTAAATTCCGGCGAAGGCTGCGAACATGCTTCCGCCAAAGAGGACATAATGAATGTGGCCCACGATAAAATAAGTATCATGAATAAAAATATCAACGGCCGTGGACGCCATGAAAATCCCGCTTAAGCCGCCGATCACGAACATGGAAACAAACGCGATCGCGTTCAGCATGGCCGGCGTAAACCGGATCGTGCCTCTCCACATGGTTCCCAGCCAGTTAAACACCTTAATTCCGGACGGCACCGCGATCAACATGGTGGAAAGCATAAAGGAAGTACCCACGGTGGGATTCATCCCGCTTTGAAACATATGATGGCCCCAAACGATAAACCCGAGAAAGGCGATCGCCATGATCGCAAACACCATCATCCGGTATCCGAAAAGGGGCTTCCTTGAAAAGGTGGCGATGACATCCGAGACAATTCCCATTCCCGGAAGAATCATGATGTAAACAGCCGGATGCGAATAAAACCAAAAAAGGTGCTGCCATAAAAGCGTTTGGCCGCCGCCCTCCGCCAAAAAGAAATGCGTTCCGAGCGTACGGTCAAACAGAAGCATGATCATCGCGGTTGTCAAAACAGGCGTGGCAAGCAAGGAAAGGATTGAAGTGATAAAAATCGCCCATGTGGTGAGCGGCATTCTAAAAAAGCCCATTCCGGGCGCGCGCATGTTCAGAATGGTGGTGAGGTAATTGATCGCGCCCATAATGGAAGATGTTCCTACCAGAATGACCGCCATAACCCAAAACGTTTGTCCGATCGGCTCAATGGCCGAAAGCGGCGCATAAGCCGTCCATCCGCTGGCGGCGGCTCCGCCCTGAAGAAAAAAACCGGCGAGCGCAACGAAGGCAGCCGGCCAAAAAAACCAATAGGAAAGCATATTTAAACGAGGAAAAGCCATGTCTGGGGCTCCGATTTGAAGCGGCACCACAAAATTTCCGAAGGCGCCCACCAAAATCGGA
>CAZPKZ010000025.1:4655-7753 GCA_964587285.1 uncultured bacterium
AATTTCCATAAAAATTTCTATTCGCGTGGCGCTTTCGCGCCGTTCGTGTAGAAATTTTAAGAGTGTATCCTGAAGAGAGCGCGTCCTACAAGCATCCTTTACCAAAAATCGCCTCCGTCCAGCGTCACCACAAAATTTCCGAAAGCGCCCACCAAAATCGGAATGATGGCAAAGAAAATCATCACGGAAGCATGCATCGTAAAGAGCGAGTTAAAAAATTCGGGGAGCATTACGCCTTCTATCATCATATGGTCCGGAAAAAATTGTCCGATGACCGGCATCGGCTTGCCGGGAAAGCCCAGCTGCCATCTGAGAAGAAGCGCAAGCACCCCTCCTAAAAAGAAAAAACAAAGCGTGGTAAAGAGAAATTGCTTGCCAATCATCTTGTGGTCTGTTGAAAAAATATACTTCCGCCAAAACCCTAGTTTGTGCTCTGTGTGTGTGTGCTCCATTTTATCTCCATCAATACTGGTACCGTTGTATATAGAACCGATTAAATCATCTTAAATCACCTCTGTCTACGGTTGCCTTCCGCTAATACTTAGTCAACATTTAATCGGGGCTATATACAACGGTACCAATCTTCACTGCTCTTTCAGCCAAGCGTCATAGCCTTCCGGTGAATGAATCAATAAAGCGCCGCGCATGCGGTAATGCCCCAAGCCGCAAAATTCGGCGCAGGCAATTTCATATTTTCCGGTCCGCGTGGCTTCAAACCAAACGTCAATCGCCATGCCCGGCACGACGTCCTGTTTTAGGCGAAACTCAGGCAAAAAGAAACTATGAATCACGGCGTGTTTCCCGTCTTTGCCGATCGACGTCAGGCGCGCCCGGACCGGTCGTCCGACGGGAATGTGAAGCTGATTAATCGTCTTCACATCATCTTCCGTCCCAAATTTTCCGTCGGCGCCCGGATAACGGATATTCCAAGCAAATTGCTCGGCCTGAACTTCAATCGGAATCACCCCAGCCGGCTGAGAACTTTTGATATCGGACCAAATCTTTTGGCTCCAAATCGTCAAGAAAACCAAAATAATTGCCGGGATAACGGTCCAAACGGCTTCAAGCCGGTTATTGCCATGGGTGTAGGTTGCTTTAGCTCCCTCACGGGCCCGGTAGCGAAATAAAAAGTAAAGCAGCGTACTTTGAACCCCGATGAAAATAAACCCCGTAATCCATAAGATCAAATAAAAAAGGCCGTCAATTTTTCCGCCGAAGCTTGAGATATTCTCAGGCAGCCACCAATAAGCTTTCGCGCGCGGCGCGCTCAAAGCGGCGGAATCATCGAAAGTGACGGCGGCAGGCTTCGGCGCCCCCGTCTTAATTTTAAGCCCGCTTGCCTCATCCACGATTTCTCGAGCGCTAAATTTAAAATCAGCTTCTGCGGCGCCTTCACTCACACTTATTTTTTGAGTCTTCGTACCGTACGTTTCATGCCAGGCTTCAATCGTATATTCGCCGGCCGGAAGATTTTCGATTTTAAAAGCGCCCTGATCGTCGGAGACGGCGAAAAAAGGATGTTTCAATACGCCGATATAGCCCGTCATCCAAGGATGGACATCACACTTCATCTTCACCATCACTTCAGGATTCGAAAATGTCCGCTCCAGTTTCATGCCTTTCATGGGCATTCCCAAATTAAACTCGGGGCTATTTTTCGCAAAGGCGTGAACATTGTGAAGCGTGGCGTCGCTATTGATAATTTGAAGCTTTTGTTTGGCCTGCATGCCTAAAACCCGGGGGTGATAAGCGCAAGCTTGTTGATCCAACACGGCAGACGTGGACGGCACGGGAAAGGTTTCTTCCGAGAGGCCTTCTTTGACGTAAACGAACACGTTCTTGAGGGTACCGTTTGGATTGACGATGATCCGCTCTTGGAAAGCGGCTTCGGGGTTCAGCGATTTACAAACCGGATCGGCCGACATATCGATTTTCGGATTATCGCCCGGCGCGCCGTCAAACAGCGCCTTGCCGCTAACGGTTCCGGCAAAAAGAGGAGAAGAAATAAGTAAAAGAGGTAGCAACAGGGTGACAAAATCCGAAATCCGAAGCACGAAATTCGAAACAAGGTTTGAATCTCTAATGTTCAATTGTTTAAAACTGTTTTGACTATTTGGACATTTAGCCATTTCGATTTCTTTCGGATTTCGATATTCGATTTTCGGATTTTACTTACCCTGCAAATGTAAACTCCGCACTCGCCACCCCTTCTCCTACGGTCACCTTCTGTGTCTGAGCACCATATTTCTCGTGCCACGCTTCGATCGTATAATCTCCGGCCGCTAAATCCTTGATTTCAAATGTCCCTTCCCTATCCGTCACGCCGTAAAAAGGGTGCTCGAGGACGCCAATATAAGCGCTCATCCAAGGATGGACATCGCACTTCATTTTCACCATAATTTCCGGTTTTTCGAATTTTTTAGTCAGCTTCATGCCCTGAAGCGGCATACCGAGATTAAATGGTTTGCTCTGGGACGCCAGAGAATGAATGTTGTGAAGCGTATTGTCACTATTCAGAATCTCAAGCGGCTGGCCCGCTTGAATGCCGAAAACGTGAGGCGTGTATTGGCAGCCCTTTTGATCAATGGTTGCCGGCACCGAGGGAGCCGGAAACGTTTGCCCTTCGAGCCCGTCTTTTACGTATACAAACACATTTCGAAGCGTCCCGTTCTCATTGACTAAAACGGTTTCGGCATAAACCGGCCCTGTGTGTAAGGAAGCGCAGACAGGATCGGCGTCCATGGAAAGTTTTTCATTCGCGCTCGGCGTCCCGCTAAAATTCACTTTGCCCGTGATGGAGCCCGCGAATAATGAGGGTGAGAAAACAATAAACGTTATCGCGAGGCATAAGAATCTTTTCATTTTGCTCCTGTCTCCTTTGCATTCATGTTCGCTTTTACATGTTCCGCCTCGTCCGGCGTAAAAATCAATAAATAATCCCTGATCGCTTGGATTTGCCTCATCGCATCGCCCTCTAAAATATCCTGAAAAGGCGTCTGGCCTTCCGGGAAAAAGGTGGGCATCATGGTGCCGGGCTGAAGCTCCTGCGGCTCCTTAAGCCACTCGGCCATCCAATCGGGTTTTAAGCGTTCGCGGGC
>CAZPKZ010000025.1:7853-12222 GCA_964587285.1 uncultured bacterium
CCTGCGGCTCCTTAAGCCACTCGGCCATCCAATCGGGTTTTAAGCGTTCGCGGGCGAGCGTCAAATCAGGAGCGAGAAACGACGCAGAGAGCCCTTGAGCTCCCGCGGAAGTGCTCTGATGGCATTGAATACACTTGAGCTGGACGAAGAGCCGGCGGCCCGTCTGAATGGATTCGATCGTGGCATGAGTCTCAGACGGCGCGAATGAAATTTCTT
Organism: uncultured bacterium; assembly: GCA_964587285.1. Lineage (GTDB taxonomy): Bacteria > Omnitrophota > Omnitrophia > Omnitrophales > Danuiimicrobiaceae > 01-FULL-45-10b. Next base: position 8,070 of record CAZPKZ010000025.1, read on the forward strand.
GTTCCGCTAAATTGTGGAGATATTTAATTACCGTATTGGTTTCCTCTTCATTGAAACCAAAGGTCGGCATCCGGTATTTCAACCACGGCCGGATCACCTCGGGTTTCTGTAAAAAGTGATAGAGCCACGCTTCCTGAACCTTGGCGCCCTCGCCGTCTAAAACGGGCGGCGCGTTCCCAATATCTTCTCCGCCGGAGGACGGATCCGCCGTCTGTGTGGCGGAGAAAAGCGGCCGCACACGCCCTTCGACTTGATCCAAGGTATGGCACCCTTGGCAATTGAATTTCGAAACCATGAATCGGCCCGCTTCGATTCCCCGCTCCTTTAAATCCAGCTGTTTTTTCATCTCAAGCGGAATATCTTCTTCGCGCAGGCTCAAAAGAAACGTGCTCAGGGCTTGGGCCTGCTCATCCGTAAATCCAAAGTCAGGCATTCTCAATTTTTCGTGGTAGCCCACGATTTTGCCCCGGTCAAAAATCCTCGGATTCTTCAGCTTTTGGAAAAACCACGCCTGCCGCGAATGATCGATGTCCGTAAACCCGAAATAAAATTTATCCACTTCTTTCTGCCCTTCTTTCGTCAGTTCCGTGCCGATCGGTTTGGCGTCTTCAAATCCGTGAATGTCATGACAGCCGAAACAGCCCTGTTGGAGAATCATTTCGCGGCCCACAAACTCAAATTTCTCCTCCGAATTCATCTTCCTCAGCTTCTCATCCGCTTCCACATGCCGCATTTTCCGTGTCATATAATCCATCGCAAGCCGGTCGAGGTCCTTTTCTTCCACATGCGGAATTTGCATGTCATCGAATTTCTCATTTTTACTTTGAAGCAAGTAACTGGTGACGTGCGCTGCCTCAGTGTCGCTTAAGCGAAGATTCGGCATGCGGGTATCGGAGGAGAAATGTTTGGGATCCTTCAACCACGTGAAAAGCCATTCCGGAGTCACTTTGCTGCCTAAATGAATCAGTTCCGGGCCGTGATCATTGACTTTGGTTTCGCCAACCGCGTGGCAGCCTAAGCAGCCGAGGTCTTTGACGAGCTGCTTCCCGACTTCAGCATCTCCTTCCCTGCGGGGCGCTTGGAGCTCAACGGGTTTGGAATGTTTCAGCAAATAAGTGGCGACACCCTCAATGGCGGCGTTTGATTTTACGCGGTCCTCAGGCGAATTTGTATTTTCCAAATGAAAAACGCGGGGCATTTGCGTGGAAGCGCGGAAGTCTTTCGGATTTTGAAGCCACCGGACGATCCATTCCCGGTCGACCTTGCTTTGAATGTTCAGCAGGCTCGGGCCTACTTTCCAGCGGTTCTCAAATCCCTTTACCGTATGGCATCCGAAGCATCCGAATTTTTGAGCCAGCCGGCGGCCTTCATTTAATTTGGGCGCTTGCGGCACTTCCATGACGCCCTGATGGCATTTGGCGCAGGAAGCTTGCGTGTGCTTGAGCGGAAGCATCTTGGCTTCCCATTTTTCGAGTTCATGCCAGTGATATTTTTTCTTCCATGCCTTTGCCTGTTCTTCATTTTGCGGCGTGTGGGCGGTATGGACAAAGTCAAGCGATTGGCCGCTTCCGCCGTGGCAAACGGTGCAGCCGATTTTTTCCAAAGGATGAGGAGAGCCCGCGCTTAGGAACAAATCCAAATTCGGATGCGTTTTAAACGGCTGGGGCGCCTCTTCAAAACCTTTGCGGTCAATCGCCAAATGACAGGTCGTACAGCGGTCTACTTTTTGAGCTTTCGAAAAATAAAAATCATCATGCAGGTCTTCTAACACCACCTGCTGAATCTGAAGAGAGGGCGCCACAAAATCAAGCATCGGCGCATTCAGGATTTGCTGGGCCGCGGTTGGCTTCAGTTTTTCACGTTGATACTCTAATTGCTTTTTATCGCGGAGCATCTTCGAAATTTCTTTGGTCAAATTTTTTTCTTCCGCGACAAAGCCTTGAATTTTTTGATCCAGCTCCTCGATCGTTTTCTCTACAGTTTCCTGATCCAGCTTTGCTTGTTCCAGGAGGGGCGAGCGTTTGGCGATTTTGGCTTCATAGGCTTTGGCTTTTCTCTCATCCCGATGAGCGCGGGCCTCTTCCAAGAAAAACTTGTCGGAATCGTAAAATTGTTTCAGGTCTTGGTAGCGGCTGCTGGCTTTGGTGAGCACAATTTCGGTGCCCGCCTTGTCCTGGAGCCATTTTTCATATTGGGCCTTGTTTTGATTAAACTTCTCCTGTGCGTCCCGAAGCTTAACTTCCAAGGCTTCCAATTGCTTGGGATCGATTTTGGCCTCGGCTTCTTTGAGGTCGCGCTCTACTTTTTCGCGCTCAAATTCGATAAATTTCTTCTGCCACTTTTTCCACTCTCGCCCGTAGTCCTGGCCCACCATTAAAACGAGGGAAATCGTCAAGACGACTCCCGCGATCGCGAAAAAAATAGTCGTTTTTTCAACGCTATAAAGTTTATTGGGGTCTTGTGGCATGAAGGACTAAATGTTGAAGAAAAATTCCGGGATGGCGACGATATATTTTAAATTAAACGCCCACCTCAGATACATTTTGATGGGAACCGCGATCACGACTAAGATCAAAAAAGCGGCCACCGCGTATCGGACGAGCCCCATTTCATCAAAGGCTTTTTTGCAAAACGTAAACGCGGCGAGGGCGGGCGGAATTAAAAAATAAATTGATAAAATCAAAAAACCGGGCGCTTCCCGGATGTACCACTCTTTGGGAAGCCCGCGGCCGAGCCCTTTCACGAAAATAAATTCAGAAAGGTTGACGTTCAGGAGCGGAACCACTTTGTGGACGTCCCAGACTTCAAAGGGGCCGAAGAAATTCCAGTTGGGCCCGCGCAGAAATGTCCCGAACACAATCAAAATAATCCAAAGCATCCAAAAACAAAAAAGAAATCCCGAAACCCAAACCCGTCTCTGCTGAAATGAAAAATAGCCGGACCCTTTGGGGTTACGGTCCAAATACGGGATGGCCGAAAGCCCGATAATAATGAGCGTCGGCAGAAGCACGCCCGCGATCCACGGGTCAAAGTAAACCAAAAGCTCTTGAAGGCCCAAGAAATACCACGGCGCTTTCGACGGGTTGGGTGAAATGCTCGGATTGGCGGGGTCTTCCAAAGGCGCTTTTAAAAAAAGCGCCCAAACGACGAGCATGATCGCGTAAAAAAGAGCGACGACAAATTCGATGAAAATGAGATAAGGAAAAACGAGCACTTTTTGATCGGATTCTTCCTTTTCTATCGGCGGCTTTCCCGCTTTCAACCGCTCATCATTTAAGACGGCTTTGCGCATCGCGTACCACGTGAAATAAGCCATCACAAAAAGCATTCCGACGATCGGAACATTGTCCGGCGTGCTGACAATCGTCTTGAAGTGATGATCCGTCAGCCCGAAGAGAAAAAATCCGACGATCAACGCTGCAAGCGGAGCGCTTACGCGCGGCGCCGTCAACTGTTTTGGAAACGAGAGAAAAAGAAAGAGGAAACCGGTGGAAAGCGTAAAGAGCATCACCGGAGAAGATAAGTCGTTGATGAACGATTTAATGAGATGAGCCATAGATTAAAAATCCGAAATTCGAAGCACGAAATCCGAAACAATATCAAAATTGAAAATCCGAATGTTCAAAACGTTTTGTGCCTTTCGATTTTTGATTTCAGATTTGTTTCGAATTTCGATATTCGGATTTCGAATTTTCATTTTATAAAGGTCCACTAATTCCGCCGTCCTTACGAATCCGCCAAAAGTGGACGGCCATTAAAATGACCGCCACCGTTGGGATCGCCACGCAGTGCAAAATATAAAACCGAAGCAAAGTCGCCGCGCCCACAAATCGGCCGCCTAACAGCGCGAAGCGCGCGTCGTCCCCCGCGTGAACGAGTTGAATATCGCCGATCGCAAGGAGCGAAGCGCCCGGGCCTTCGTGGCCCAGGAAAGGTGTCGCGCGGGCCATGTTGCTGCCGACCGTAATCGCCCAAATGGCAAGCTGGTCCCACGGCAGAAGATATCCCGTAAAACTTAAAAGCATCGTCAGAACCAAAAGAAGGACGCCGATCACCCAATTAAATTCGCGCGGCGGCTTGTAAGACCCGGTCATAAACACGCGGAACATATGAAGCCACACGGTAATGATCATCGCATGAGCGCCCCAGCGGT
>CAZPKZ010000026.1:0-12086 GCA_964587285.1 uncultured bacterium
TTCCGCCATCGAACCTTATTTGAATTCGATTGATTTAATTTTGGTGATGACCGTGGAGCCGGGCTTCGGCGGCCAGGCGTTTATGCCTGAAATGCTTATCAAGGTGCGAAATCTGAGGAAACGCTTTTCCGGTTTGATTTCAGTGGACGGCGGAATCAATTTAGAAACAGGCCGCCAAGCGGCTCAGGAAGGCGCGGACGTGTTTGTGGCCGGCTCCGCGATTTTTAGAGAACAAAACCGAAAAGAATATATTTCCAAATTACGCCGGGCCGTCTCATAAGGCTGACACATGGATTTGTCCCGCCTTCGAAATTTCTCGATCATCGCTCATATTGACCACGGAAAGTCTACGCTGGCGGACCGTTTCTTGCTCGAAACCAACGCTATTTCCCAGCGTGAATTCCACGACCAGTTTTTGGACGATATGGAATTGGAACGCGAGCGCGGAATCACGATCAAAGCCCGCGCGGTGCGAATTCGCTACAAGGATTTTTTTTTAAACTTAATTGACACTCCCGGCCACGTAGATTTCACTTATGAAGTCTCAAAAAGTCTCGCGGCTTGCGAAGGGGTTTTGCTTTTGGTCGACGCCGCGCAAGGCGTAGAAGCTCAAACGGTGAGCAATTATTACCTCGCGCGCGAGCGGCACATGATCATGATTCCGATCATCACGAAAACGGATTTACCAAACGCGGATATTCCGCGAGTGCGCCGTGAAATTGCGCACATGCTTCAAATAGAAGAATCCACCATTTTGACCGCGAGCGCCAAAAAAGGGGAGGGCATCACCGCTATTTTGGATGCGATCATTGGCCGCATTCCCAATCCGAGCGGAAATGGCGAGGCGCCTTTGAAAGCGCTGATTTTCGATTCAAAATATGATTCGTACAAAGGCGTGATCACTTATGTTCGTGTGATGGATGGACGGGTGAAAAAAGGGGATAAAATCAAATTGATGCAAACGGGCTATGATTATCAAATCGAAGATCTCGGTGTCTTTACGCCTCACGAATTGGCCGTTGCCGAATTAGGAGCGGGTGAAGTGGGCTATTTGTATTCCAATATCAAAGAAGTATCTCACGTGCGGATTGGCGATACGGTGACGAATGCCGCTCAGCCGGCTAGCGAGCCGCTTGAGGGGTATGAACCGGTGAAACCCATGGTATTTTGCGGACTCTATCCCGTCAATGCCAAAGATTACACCGCGCTCCGGGATGCGCTCGGAAAATTAAAATTAAACGACGCTTCTTTCGTCTATGAACCCGAGAATTCAGCGTCCCTTGGTTTTGGATTCCGCGCAGGTTTTCTAGGGTTACTCCACATGGATATTATCCACGAACGTTTGGAGCGAGAGTTTGATTTATCCCTTCTCGTCACCGCTCCCAATGTCGTGTACCGCATTGTGAAAACAGACGCTCAAGTGCTGATGATCGAAAATCCAACCAAGCTCCCGCCCCCTACTGAAATCGCGTCATTCGAAGAGCCCTATATTGACGCGCGCGTTTTGATTCCGGCCACCGCGCTTGGGCCGGTGATGAAGTTATGCCAAGACCGCCGGGGGATTTACGTGGGCACGGAGTATTTAGACACGGCGCGCGTGGCCGTCATTTATCAAATGCCGTTTGCGGAAATCGTGCTCGATTTTTATGATAAGATCAAATCAATTACGAGCGGTTATGGATCGCTCAATTATGAATTTATCGGTTTCCAGCCGTCTGAACTGGTGAAAATGGATATTTTGATTAACGGAAATCCGGTGGACGCTCTTTCTTTGATCACCGTGCGGGACAAAGCTTATGTCCGCGGGCGGATGCTCGTTGAAAAACTGAAGGACGTCATTCCGCGCCAGCTCTTTGAGGTCGTTATCCAAGCCGCGATCGGCTCTAAGGTGATCGCGCGTGATTCTTTGCGGCCGCTTGGAAAAAATGTCACCGCGAAATGTTACGGCGGCGACATTACGCGAAAACGAAAACTATGGGAAAAACAGAAAGCGGGGAAGAAACGAATGAAACGAATCGGAAAAATCGATCTTCCTCAGGAAGCTTTCATGACGATTCTTGAGGTGGAATAATGGCACTTTGGTTGGCGGGCGCTTTGGGCGGACTGGCTTTGATTATTTTGTTTCGTGAGCGCATTTTTGCCGAATGGCGGGCATTTCACTCGGACCGGAAAACATGGCTCAAGCGGATGTGGAAAGAATGGGGCGAGCCGTTCCTGATTGCCGCCGTCATCGCCATTTTTATCCGCTCGTTCCTTCTGGGTCCCTACAAAATTCCGACGGGCTCGATGAGGATGACCCTTTTGGAAGGGGACCGGATTTTTGTGGATAAAATTACCTACCGGTTCCGGCCGCCGAAACGAGGCGAAATTATCGTTTTCAAATATCCGCTCGACTCCAAAAAGGATTTTGTGAAGCGTTTGATTGCTTTTAGCGGGGAAGAAGTTGAAATTAGGGACGGATCTATTTTTGTGAATGGCAATCGGCTTGACGAACCGGCTCAAATCTCAAGCCATTATTATTATAACCGCAGCGACTGGGCGTATGCCAAAGAAGGCCAAAAAATCAAAGTTCCGCCCGGCGCGTTTTTTGTTTTAGGCGACAACAGCGCTCACTCCAGTGACAGCCGGAATTGGGGTTTTGTGCCCAAGCATTATCTGGTCGGCCGGGCCTTTCTGATTTGGTGGCCGCTGGACCGGTTTGGCTTCGTTTTTTAAAAAAATACTTCATTTTTTAATCCGTATGTCGTTCTTATAATACACAACTTGAGGATTGGAACGAATACATGGTTCAAGGGGAATTGTTTCGCGAAGAAAAGTCAGAATTTGGCTCTCATCTGGACGTCAGTCAACGCAGGTCCTTCCTGGCGCGTTATCAAATCGTCATGAGCTTGGATAAATTGCTGTTGGTTTCAATCGCTTTGGCGGTCACTTTCATTTTGACCTATTCATTCGGAGTGGAGCAGGGCAAACGGACGATGGAAAAGCAAATCCAAGCCTTCGTACCTGTCCATTCAGACATCGTATCAACTAATGAAGAGCTTACTGAGCAGAGTCAGCCGCCATCGGGAGAGACGGTTTTGCTTCTGGGCGAAGAAAATACTCAGAATGAGCCGACCGTGCTTCCTGAGGTAGACAAAGCGGAGGGAACTAAATCTTCTTTACCGATCGTAGACCTCACTAAACCCGGAAAGTTTACGGTTCAGCTGGTGACTTACAACAACCCAAAACAGGCCTCTGACGAAGTGCGCCGTCTGGCCGCAAAAGGCCATGATAGTTTTGTGATCCCCAGCGGTTCCTACTTTCAAGTTTGTGCCAATTATTTCGAGAATCAATCGAAAGCTCAGAACCTGCTGAAACAATTCCGCCAAAGCGGCCGCTATCCGGATGCCTATGTCCGTCCGGTTGTTCGTTAAGTTCTAGCGGCTATTTTCCCCCGTTTAAGCCTCCAAGGAAATCTTCTAATTTTTCATAGAAAAGCAATCAAGATGTCTGTATAATACACGCTCCGAAAGGAAAATTGATGAGTCAGCATTCAAGCCTAAAAGCAGATACGGTTGGCAAACGCCACCGGAACGTCCTCAAACGTCATGAACGAATACAAACCTTACAAGACACAGAGGCGTGGGGTAATCGGCAGTCCATTTACAAACTCCCTAAATTGAAGCTCATTAAACTGAAAGTTAAGAAGGAAAAAAGCAGCAAGGAAGAAACGCCTGCTGAGGGAACAGTTGCCGCTTCTCCGCCGGCTGAAGGGTCTCAAAAGCCGGTTCAGAAGACGGCTCAGAAGCCCGCCCAAGAACCAGCCAAAGGGAAAGAAAAGAAATAATCAGCCCATGGCGACGATACGTAAGTGCCACTTGAATGATCAAAAAGAAGTCAGGAACTTAATCTCAAAAATTATGCAGGAGGAATTTCCCCACGATCGTTCGTCATTTCCTGTCGAGGATTTAAACGACATTTCAGAATCTTATGGCAAGTTGGGGGAAGCATTTTTCGTTGCCATGGACCACGGTAAAATTATTGGCACGGTTGGCATTAAGCACGAAGATAAGAGAACGGCCCTTCTCAGGCGCCTCTTTGTGGAGTCTAACCATCGGCGGCAGAGAATCGGAGATCAACTGGTTGAGCGTGCGGTTGAGTTTTGCCGGGAAGTCGGATACGACGAGTTGATTTTCAAAACGACATCAAACATGGAAAGCGCCGTGAAATTGTGTGAGAAAAAGGGATTTGTTCCGAAGGCCAAGCTCGATTTGGGCCAGCTTCAACTGCTGAAGTTTGCATTATTTCTCAAGCACGAAACCGCTTTGCCTCAAAGCAAGGCTGTCTCTTCGTAGGAGCTTACGTGAAACTTTTCGAAAAAAAAATTAACGGAGAATCTCTCCAAACGTTGGATGAAAAAGAAATTCAAAAACGTCTTTATGGCCGGTATCATTTGGAAACGGCATCGAAGGCCGCCGTTTCAAAGGCCCATCATAGTAAGATTCCAAGCCTTGAACTTCCTAAAACCCTAAAGCCTTCCGTTCCGTCCGCTTCTTTCATCAAGGGCTTCGCTTCGCAAATTCAAGGGGCGTTCGTTAGCGGAATTAAAAAATTTCCGTGGGCGCTCGCGGGCATTGTTCTGGCCGCGTTGACGCTCTCTATCATTTCGTTACAAATTCTTTCTATCTGGTTTGGCACGGTCAGAGAGTCAGCGCCGGAAAAAAACACGGTTCGAGAATCAAAAATCGAGGTTTCATCTTCAAAGCCGGTGCCGGCGGGTTCTAGCTCGGCTCTTTCTTCCGCGACGGTGACGGAACGAGAACGTCCTACGCCCATTTCGGCACTGCCTCAGAAACGATATTACGCGGTTCAGGTTTGCACCTATCAGAAAGAGTCAGACGCGGTGCGCCTAACGGATGAGCTAAAAAATGAAAATTTTGACGCCTTTTATCTACGAATGGCGTCTTCCCAGCAGAGGCAGCCGCATTACGTCGTTTTTCTCGGTAAAGAAGAAACCTATGCCGCTACAAATTCAAAGTTAAATGCGTTTAAGAAATCGCGTTACTTCCAGCAATTCTCCGATTCTTACATCCGGTCGATTTAAACAAAGGATCATGCAATGGGTTGGGGCGGTTTAGATCAGCGCGTCTTCCCACGGGTTAGCACACGGTGTGATATTTTAATTCACGACCGGCTCGGGGGCACCATTCAAGCCAAGACTCAAAATTTGGGCGCAGGCGGTGTCTGCGTCATTTTGAATCGTGAGCTCGAAAAGCTTTCACAAGTTCATCTCCGCTTAACTTTAGACGATCCTCGAGCACCCATTGAGTGTGAGGGCCGCATCGTTTGGATGGTTCGAAGCAAGGAACCCGCTTCCGGCAAGGTGTCTTTTGATACCGGAATTGAATTCATCCATTTAAGCCCGGCGGACCAGGAACTGATTACCGCCTTCAATCAGCGCCGAAGTTAGGCTTGAATGATGCCTGATTTTTCTTTTGATATTGTCTCTCAGGTTGATCTCCAAGAAGTGGATAACGCGATCAATCAAGCCATGAAGGAAATCAAAACCCGTTTTGATTTTAAGGGGAGCAAAAGTGAGATCGCATTTAAACGCGAGGAAAAGAAGGTCACTTATTTAGCGGATGATGATATGAAACTTAAAAATATGCTTGAGATCTTTGAAGGAAAACTTGCAAAACGGGGCATTTCGATCAAGGCGCTGAAGTATGGAACACCGGAAAAAGCGCTGGACGGAATGGTCCGGCAAAGCGCTGAAATCATCCAGGGTATTCCTCATGAGAAAGCAAAAGACATCGTCAAGCGGATTAAAGATTTAAAAATCAAAGTGCAGCCCTCAATTCAATCAGAGCAAATCCGCGTTTCCGGCCGCACGAAGGATGATTTGCAGACGGTGATTCAATTTCTTAAAAATTCCAATCTGGATTTGCCGCTTCAGTTTACGAACTATCGCTGAGAGGATCTTTGTTTTTTTTAGGTCGTTCCCTTGTAATTTAAGAAGGATGTGTTATACTTACTTTACCAATAAAAAAAGTACCCTTAACATAAGGCTGTTCAATAACTTAGGCAATTAACAAAGACAAATAATCTTAAAGAAAGGGGGTACTCAGTGACGAAAGAACGTCGAAAGTTTAAGCGTTTCGATGCCTATATGAACGTCCATTTTCGTTCACAAGAGGCAAAGCCTGGAGAGACGACCGGTCTGACGAAAGACCTGTCCCGGGAAGGGATTAAAGTCACCACGGATAAGCCGCTTCCTGCCGGTTCACTCGTTGATCTTGAAATTCATTTGCCGGACGAAGTGCGTCCAATCCGCACGACTGGCAAAGTGATGTGGTCAAGGCCGACGGAGACTGAAGAAGGCAGTTTTGAATCAGGCGTGTGTTTTTTGTTGATCGATCCGGTTGATAAATTCCGGGTCCTTGACTATGCCTACAATTACTGGCTCGAAACGAAAGTCAATGACTTCTCGGATCCCGAGGAACTTTCTGAATTGGCCTAAGCAAGAAGATTGAAGCAGAATTAAAAATTAATTTTAAACTGAACACATTTAAAAAGTTTTAGTGCCACTCCTAAAATTCCACCTAAAAACCCCTGAAAAATAATTAAGTTACTCATGAGCAATTCTAAACAATATATCCTCTCGATTGACCAGGGGACCACCGGCAGCCGCGCCATTATTTATAATGCTAAAGGCGCTCCAAAGGCTTCGGCCTATCAAGAGTTCAATCAATATTATCCTAAGCCGGGTTGGGTCGAACACGATCCGCTTGAGATCCTCAGTTCCGTTCAAGCGGTCATTGGCCGCGCTCTGAACGCCGCTCGAATTTCAGGAAAGCAAATTCAAGCCATTGGCATTACCAATCAAAGGGAAACGGCCGTTCTTTGGGAACGTTCTTCCGGGCGGCCCATTGGCCGTGCCATTGTGTGGCAAGACCGGCGCACCGATGCTTTATGCCGGGCGCTGAAGCGGAAGGGTTTAGAGCCCTTGATCCGAAAAAAAACGGGCCTTTTATTGGATCCTTATTTTTCGGGCACAAAATTGCGCTGGCGCTTCGATGCCGAGCCTGCGTTGAAAAAGCGTGCGCAAAGGAATGAAGTTTGCTTTGGAACGATCGACAGCTGGCTCCTGTATCATTTGACGGGCAAGTCGGTTCACGCGACTGATTTTACGAATGCCTCAAGGACCCTTCTGTTTGACCTAAAGCGAAAACAGTGGGATTCAAAGCTTTGCAAATTATTCCATGTCCCAAAATCCATTTTGCCCCAAGCCAAGCCGTCCAATAGTTCTTTTGGCGTGAGTCAAAATTTCAAACCTCTGCCGGACGGAATCCCGATCCGTGCGATGATGGGCGATCAGCAAGCCGCTCTTTTCGGCCAAAGTTGTTACGCGGCCGGCGACAGCAAAAATACGTACGGAACCGGGTGTTTTTTGCTTTTGAACGTGGGTTCCCATTTCACTCTCTCGCGAGCGGGCCTGCTCACGACCATTGCTTGCAACGAAAAGGGAAACCCTGTCTATGCGTTGGAAGGCTCCATTTTTATCGCGGGCGCAGCGATTCAGTGGCTTCGGGATGGCCTTCAAATCATTGATGACGCAGCGGAATCCGAAACGATTGCCAAACGCACACCGGACGCTGGCGATGTCGTGGTGATCCCGGCATTGACAGGTTTAGGCGCTCCTTATTGGAGAGCGGATGTGCGCGGCGCGATTTTTGGGATTACACGCGGAACGACTCAACAGATGATTATCAAGGCAACGTTAGATTCAATCGCTTTTCAGGTGACCGAAATATTTAATTTAATGGTGCAGGAAAGCGGTGTGCGAATTCGCGCGCTCAAGGTAGACGGCGGCGCAAGCCAAAATCGATACCTCATGCAGTTTCAGGCAAATTTACTCAACGTTCCCGTTCTCAAGACCCCTTTGAGCGAATCGACTGCATGGGGAGCCGCGAAACTGGCCGGGCTTTCCTCGGGATTTTGGGCGAATGTACGCTCCCTTGACCGCAAAGTCCGTTACGAACGTTTCCGGCCCCAATTGGCGGCCTTAAGCCGTAAACGTTTGCTCGGCCGCTGGAAAGAGTCAATCAAGCGTCTCATTTCTTAATCGTCTCTCTTCATATTCCTCTCTTTATCATTTCCTTATTTTGCCGATACCTTATAGGTAAACCAAGAGGATCTGATGGCGTTCAGCTTTTTTCAATTTTGGCGCAAGCCTGAAACCAAGGGAAAAATTCCGTTCACAGAAATCCCCCTCTTTTCTGCCCTTGGCCCCGCCGAGCTCGAGCTGATCGAGAGCAAAATTAGGCGCGTGGAGTATAAAAAAGGGGATATTGTCTACAGAATCGGGGAGAAGGCAGAAGCTTTTTATATCATTCTTTTAGGGCGCTTTCGGATCATCGGACCCAGGGGCGATACGTTGATCGTCCTTTCCCAAGGAGATTACTTCGGCGAAAGCTCGATTTTGCTCGGCCGCAATCACAGCGCCACGATCGAAGCGAAAAACGACGGCATTATCCTGAAAATTGAGAAGAAGGACTTTCAGGACTTACTGAGCCAAATCCCCTCGCTTTCCATCCATTTAAGCCGGACGCTGGGGCACCGTTTGACACGCAGCGCGATGCGCGATGAAATCTCAAAAACCAAAATCATTTCTATTTGCGATTACGGGATTGAATTTGAAAAGAAATCGTTTGCCTGGAATTTAGCGGCGATGCTGACGCTCATGGGGAAGAAAAAAGTTATTTTGTTAGGCCTGGAGTCAAAAGGCGAAGACCGGTTTTCTAAAAAAACCCTGAAGATGCTTTCCTTGACGGATTTCCATGCGGCCTCGAGCGACGATATTCAGAAATTGATCCAGGCCGAAAAAGGAGGATTCCATTTTCTGAGAGTAGGCAATGCGCTGACCGGCGCCGAGGCAGATACCGGTATCGCCGCTTTGATTGGTTTTTTGATTGATCGGTTTGATTTTATTCTGTTGGACCTCCCGAGTGAATTCAGCGATTCCGGTGTCAAAGCGCTTCAACAGTCTGACTTGATTTATTTTTTGGTGGGAGAAAACAACCGAAGTTCTTCGAAAGCCCTGTCATTTCTCAAGGAATTTCAGACTTCTTTTGGTTTCACCACCGATGAAATCCGTTTCATTCTCTGCGAACAAAAAGAATCCGAGACGAGCGAACCCCCGGATTCAAAAGGGAACTCGACTTTCACGGTTTTCAGTTTTCTCCCTCATGAGAAAGGGCTTGAGGACCAACGCGATTTTGGTTTAGGCGAAGTGCCCTTTGTTATGCGCTTTCCGGACAGCTCTTATTCAAAAGGCGTTCGTTTTTTGGCGAGGGAATTGGCGGGAAAATTGGTGGGGCTCGTTTTGGGAAGCGGCGCGGCGTTTGGATTTTCTCACGTCGGGGTGTTAAGGGTCTTAGAGCGTGAGCATATTCCAGTCGACATCATCGCCGGCTCTTCCATCGGAGCGCTGATCGGCGCGCTTTGGGCGAGCGGCCTCGATTCTCATGCGCTTGAAAAAATTGCGCTAAGCTTGGATAAAAAATCGACCTTCTTTAAACTGATCGGCTTTCAAGATGTTTCATTGGCACACTACGGTTTTTTCAAAGGAGATCAAGTGTGCCGGTTTCTCAAGGCTTATTTGGATCAAAAAACATTTCGAGCGCTTCAGGTGCCGCTCAAGATTGTCGCTTCCAATTTATTTACCGGAGAAGAGGTGATCTTTGACGAAGGAAATGTGATCGATGCCGTTCGTGCGAGCATTTCAATTCCCGGCATTTTTAGGCCCGTTTCCTGGCATCGTCAATATCTCATCGACGGAGGCGTTATTGATCCTTTGCCCGTCAAAGTGCTCAGCCGTTACGGGGTTAAAAAAATTATCGCGGTCAATGTTTTATCGGCCCCTGAGGATCATATTCAACGGCAGGAGCTTTACGAGGCTAAAGAAAATCAGCTTGAGGAGTCAGAAAGGAAGAAAGGTTTTATTGCGCGTGCTTGGTTCAATCTGGGGGCCAGGCTTAAAAAACATTTTCGGGCCAACATATTTAACGTGCTGATGAATACCATTCAATTTTTGGAGTACGGTATGGCCGAAACGTCTGCCGCCGGGGCGGATATTGTGATCCATCCGGTGCTGTCCGATTTCCATTGGGCTGAATTTTATTCGGGAAGCAAACGCATCCGCCGAGGCGAGGAAAAAACGCTTGAGCAGTTGGCTGAAATCAAAAAGTTGGTTGAGGAAAACGCTTAGAGCCCGAAGAATCGTTTGACACCTTTTTTTGCGTATGCTAAACTCATTAAGTTTCGACAAGGAAACAACTTAGAAAATTTCTAGCAACAGATTTTCTTCGCTTTTTTCCTTTCGTCGCGCCTCGTTTGATCAGGAGGCGTTTCTTAATTTTTAGGAAGGTATCATTTGATGAGATCAGTAGTTATTGTCGACGGAGTCAGGACGCCGCAAGGGAATTTAGGCGGCGTTTTCAAGGATCTCAGCGCCCAAAAATTAGGGGAGATTGCCCTCCGAGCTTTGCTGGAGCGCACAAAGCTCAATCCCAAGGAAGTCGGGGAAGTTGTCTTTGGCTGTGTCGGCCAGCAAAGCGACGCTCCCAATATCTCACGTGTCATTGCCCTCATGTCCAAACTTCCGATCGAAATACCGGCATTCACGGTTCAGCGAAACTGCGCTTCAGGCCTTCAAGCGGTGGTTTCAGGCTATCAGATGATTGCGCTCGGCGAAGCCGACGTTGTGATTGCCGGGGGGACGGAATCTATGTCAGGAGCGCCTTACGTCAGCCGCGACCTGCGGTTTGGAAAGAAGTTGAGGCACTCCATGATGGTCGATACGTTATGGGAAGGGTTAACGGATCCGATCGTCAATCAAATTATGGGCGAGACGGCTGAAAATTTAGTCAAGGAGTTTGGCATTTCAAGAAAAGAACAAGATGAGTTTGCGCTTCTATCTCATCAAAGAGCGTTTCGCGCAACGCGGGAAGGAAAATTTAAAGACGAAATGGTCAAAGTCATGGTTCCCAAAAACGTGATGGGCAAGGAGGTCGCATCAGATCCTATTAGCGCAGATGAAGGCCCAAACCCTGGCCTGACCGAACAAATTTTGTCGCAATACCCTGCTATCTTTAAAGAGAATGGTTCAGTGACACCCGGAAACTCGTGTCCGATTTCTGACGGAGCCGCGTGCGTCCTCCTCATGAGTGAAGAGAAAGCAAAAGCCTCTGGCTACAAACCGCTGGGTTATATTCGCAGCTATGGGTTTGCGGGAGTGGAACCCGACCGAATGGGCATCGGCCCTACTTGCGCGGTTCCCATTGCCCTCAAGCGCGCGGGCGTGTCGCTTAAGGATATGCAATTGATCGAAATCAACGAGGCTTTTGCGGCTCAGATCATTGCTTGTGAGCGAGTGATGAAATATGACCGAAATATCGCGAATGTCAATGGCGGGGCGATCGCACTCGGCCATCCCGTAGGAGCGACCGGAACGCGCGTTCTGGTCACACTGCTTCATGAAATGAAACGGCGAAATTTGTCGCTCGGGTTAGCGACGATGTGCGTCGGCGGCGGCCAAGGCGGGGCCATGGTCGTCGAGCGAAAGTAGTTCTTTGTCATGTATATTTATAAAGCAGGCGTTGTGGGCGCGGGAACGATGGGAGCTGAAATTGCTCAGGTGATCACCTATGCGGGTATTCCCGTGGTTTTACGCGATGTGAATCAGGAGCTCGTTGACAAGGGACTTGCTAAAATCCGTTCGATTTATCAGAAACGCGTGGACAAAGGCAAAATGGATTCCGGTGAGCTTGAGAAGAAACTGGCTCTTGTCAGCGGTACGACTACATTTAATGATTTTAAGGACGTTGATATCGTGATTGAGGCGGTGCCTGAGAAAATGGAACTGAAGAAAAAAGTGTTCCAGGACCTTGAATCGTCCGTTTCAGAAAATACGATTTTCGCAACGAATACGTCAGCTCTTTCCATTTCAGAAATCGCGGCCGCGACGAAACGCCCCGGAAAAGTGATCGGGATGCATTTTTTCTTTCCGGCACACGTCATGAAACTGGTTGAAATTATTCCCGGTT
>CAZPKZ010000027.1:0-11948 GCA_964587285.1 uncultured bacterium
GGCCTGCAACCAATGAAACATGAAGCCCGCTGATCGCGAGTAAATGCGCGGTGCCGGTTTTGATAAACGCGTCTTTAATTTCCAGTGGAATATTTTTTCTGAAGCCCAAAATCAGGGCGCTTGCCAATTCATGGTAGGGATTGGGAAACAAGCCGGCCAGCCTCTCTTTGAGAAAAATGCGGGAGCGATTGGCGGCTGAAATAAATGGATTGCTCCGCTCTTCGGTTTGCCGCGAGACCGAAAACCGCCCGATCCCGCGAAAAATCTTTGCAATGCCGTTCCGGGCCAAATACTGAGCGTAATCAAAAGAATGAGGATTTCGATTTTTTTGGGGCGTCTCGAGCCTGCCGCGCAACCTGACTCGATCTCCAAAATGAATGGACACTTGAGGATTGTGAAGGAAGACCTGCACTTTGCCTTCTGTCTCATAGTAGGAGCCGTTTCGGAAAAGATTATGGGCTTCGAGGACAAACGAAACGGTTGTCTTTTTTCCCTTCATCGTAATTTCAGGCGTCGCAGCGACCCTGCCTTCAAGACTGAGCGGGCCATCAAAACCAACATGAGAAATATGATGTTCCGGAATGGTTTGATCATTGATGCCAAAAAGGATTCCCAAAATGAAGAAAACTAAAACACTCATCGGAGTAAAAAAATATTTGTGAACTGAAAGGGCTAAGCCTGCTAATGCCATTACGGAAGCAAACATCACTAAGAGAAACGGAAACTGAATGAAATCCGCAAACCAAATCCCGGCCGCGAAGACGATTGAGAGAAAAAAGAGAGGCGGAAGAATCAAGCGGCTTCTATCGGCGAGAGGCTTCGGATTCAGGGTAGCGGATGAATTCCACATAATAGAAATGGTCCGATTTCTTTTTGAGATAGGAAACAGCGGCGGCCAAAGCCAAAATCAGGGCGAGGAAAACAATAATCCGATTTTGATAATGAAGAGTCTTCTCGACCGACATGGTGCTCTATCTGGGTTAATTTTGCGGGCGGCCGCGGAGGCAATTGTCCTTAAATTGCCCTGCGCCGTACTCGGGCACGCGCCTGCGCGGGCACGAGTAAAGGAAGGGATGGAAAGAAGCTAAAACCTAATGAGATGATGTTCTAAGTTTGATTTCTCCTGTTCTTGTTTCAAGAACGACTTCTTGATCTGAAATTTCTTTGACAAAAGCTCCGTCAATGGAATCGCCTTTTTGAACGATCGTGTCATTAACCAGCGCGTAACGATTATCGCCGGATACGGAAATACCGGACAAATCATACGGCAAATCAAGTGTTCCGCCGCCGTGAGATACTGTATTGCTAACTTGATAATTCTGAAACAGGCTTCCCTTTTGAATGGGACGCCAGCTAAGTGAAAAATTACTGCCGATGGTCGGCCAGGTGGGAAGCAAAGTTAAAACGACAAAAGCGGCAACAACGACAACGGATAAAATAAGCATTTCCTTAAATTGAAGCCCCAAGAACCAGCCGGAACGGTTCAAAACAATTCTGACCGGCTCATTTGAGCTGACATCCACTGCGTCATTTTCATGGAGGGAAGGCTGCTCTAAAATTGCCGCTTCCCGAGTTGCGGGCTGCACTTCCTCCATCAATGCCATAGCCGCCTGTTGAGAAGCGCTTCTTGCTTTTAATTCACGCTCTTTTTCCGCTTTTTTAAGCGCATCCGTAATAATACTCATCCCACCGACACTCCTTCCGATTCGCTGAAGGCTTCGTCCGCTAATTTCTCATCAATATGCTGAACGCCGCGCGCGTAGGCCGCCAATAAAGAAATATCGCAAAGTTTGTTGATCACCCTCGGAATTCCGGCGGAGCGTTCATAAATAAAATTGATCGCTTGCGGCAAAAATGGATTTAATCCCTCAGGAAGGCCGGCGATACTCAAACGATGCAGAATATATTCTTCCGCTTCACTGCGGTCGAGTGCCGTCAAATGAAAACGGATTGCGATCCTTTGTCTCAACTGGGCGAGAGAAGGTTCATCCAGCGTTTCTCTCAATTCCGGCTGGCCAATCAATACGATTTGAATCAGCTTCTCGCAGTTGGTCTCTAAATTGGAAAGAAGCCGAATTTGTTCCAATGTTTTGGGCGTCAAATCCTGTGCTTCGTCAATAATGAGCACGGTATTAAACCCCTTATGAAACTCTTCTAAGAGAAACCGATTCAATCCATCAAAACATTCTTTTTTATTGCGGGCTTTTAACATAATCCCAAAATCATCCGCGATGGTGCGAAGCAAATAAACTTCGGAGAGCCGCGGATTTAAAATTAAGGCGCTGTGAGTTTGGCTGCCTTTCAGCTTGTCTAAAACGGCGCGGCAAAGGGTGGTTTTGCCTGCGCCAATTTCACCCGTAATTTGGATAAAACCCTTTCTGGATTCAATGCCGTAAAGAAGGCAGGAAAACGCGTCCAGGTGTTTACGGCTGAAAAAAATAAATTTAGGGTCGGGGGTGATATTAAACGGAGCTTCTTTCAACCCAAAATATTCTTTGTACATATCTTTTGTGAGGGAGGAATCAACGTGATTATATAGAATGTGGTTTGGGTTGACAACCATTTTAATGGCTGGCTGAATCATCAACCTGGGCCGACGTACGAATTAAGAAACCGGCTTGATTTCGAAAATTCTCCCGTCTTTACGCGGGATCTCAGCGCTAAACGACCCTCGCCCATGATAGAGGTGGGTTTGTTTAGTGCCATCAAACAAGTTCGTGAGCCGAAAACGCTTAAACTTTTTACCGGGAAGCACAAACGAAACCATGGCGCTTTTATCTTCGCGCCCATTGTTCACCGCGACCACATAATGGACCTTTCCCCGGTTAAAAAGAGCGGTTTTGACGTCCTTTGTCGCGGAACTGGAATAGAATGGAATGCCAAAAAACCGAAGAATTTCGAGCAGCAAATCTTTCGTCGGCTCCATTCCCAAATGGAGTATTTTCCCCTTTCCGAGTGTCTTCAAATAACCGACGGTGTGAGTCCCGTAATTTCCGAATGACGCGCGGATGGGTTTGCCTGAAACACGATCAAAACTGAATACGGAACTAACGATTTCAACTTTCATACCCTTCGCAAACGAAATCGAAAAACGCTTTCGAAACTCGAACAAAATCTTGTTCGGATCATGAAAACCCAGGATATTATAGGGTTCGAAATAATCATCCTTTCGCGGGTAATTCCTAAACGCCACCAAAATACCGCCGGAGGCAACATAAGCGCGCAAATGTTCATGCGCTTTTCGGCTGATCCACTGATTGCCCGAGTAAAAAACGATCTTTCTCTTGCTGGGGCCTCTTCTCGGATCAAAAAGATCATAGTCGATATCCGCTTCATAAAGCGACGTCAGAATGAGGCTGTCCGCCGAAAGGGTCCGTGCAGCATATTGGAGGGGATTAAAAGTAACCGCAATATCAGTCAACTTCGTAAGTTGGAACGGTTTCATCATTTGATAAACATGAACCAACCCTTTGAATACATCGTAAAGTTCGCCGCGCCTTCTTCCCCATTCATTGATGGGCGACATATACCAATTATCGCGGTTCACGAGCATGTACCAATTCCAGCCCACGGCGCCGCCCAAAAGCGCGGTCAAGGTAATCAGCCGATAATGATTCGGAGTCAGAATTCCGGATTCGTAATGCCGGGCATGCCAAACGCCGGAAGCAAATTCCGCAATGTAGGAAAGTTTGGAGAGGCTGCTTAAAAATCGGACTTTGTCAATCAGCTTGCGCTGTTCATGCGCATCTTCCATTAACTCATTGGAAGGATAAAGATCAATCCCCACCAGATCGCATGAGCCTTGCATCGTTGCCCAATCGTGGGCGTAAAAAAACGGGTAAAGATTCAAATAAATCGGAACGTCAATTCCCAATTTGCGGTAAACGCTCACGCACCATTTGGCGCATAAAGAAGCGTAATAATATTTAAACTCGAAATAATCCAAGTTGCGCCTAAGTTCCCGATCTCCTTTGAGCGGAAGCCCGCGCTCTTCTTTCAACATGCATGCGATAAAAGGGCCTGCCTCAGTAAAATCCTTGTACTCGGATGCCCAGGCTTTATTCAAACCGTGAATATTGTTGTGATATTTTTCCCTCAAAAATTCCTGAAAAAGCCCGGGTTTGCCGTTCAAGCCGTATTGATGGCCGAATACATCCGGCCAGGGGTCAATTTCATTATCCGCTTGAAGCAAAATAATGTGCCCTGATTTCCGGGAGGCAAGATGCGGCTTGATAATGGAGCACACCTTCGATAAATAGACTTCGGCGTATTCTAAAAATTTCGGATGGAGCCTGTGATATTTATAGGCGTAGGACGGAATCCCATCATTGGGCCATTCACTATAAATATAGGGGCCGGGACGGATGATTAACCAAAATCCTTCCCGTTTTGTCAGCTCAAGAAATCCTTTTAAATTGTGGGTCTCATCCGTTTCTCCCGTAAAATCAAAATGGCCGCGCTTGATTTCGTGATAATCCCACGGAACATAGGTGGAAACCACCTTAAGCCCCATTTGGCGGACTTCGTCTAAAATCGTTTTCCAATACCTGGGATTCAGCCGCCAATAATGAACCTCTCCGCTCAGAAGCGGAACCTTCTTGCCTCCGATAGAAATTTGATTTTGCCTAATCTCTACTTTACGTTTTTTCATATGAGGATATTCACAAGGCGGTCCGGCACGATAATCACTTTTTGGATGGTTTTGCCATAAAGTGTCTTCTTCACATTTTCGTCTGCCAAAACCCTTTCCTTAAGTTCACCCTCCTCCATTCCCTTTGGAATCGTCATGCGGGAACGAATCTTTCCTAGCACTTGAATCACAATTTCAACCTCAGCTTCAATCAAATGCTTCTCATCATAACGGGGCCAAGGTTCATACGCCAGAGTTTGTTTATGCCCAAGTTTCTGCCAAAGTTCTTCGGCCATGTGCGGAGCAAAAGGGGCAAGCAATAAAATAAATGTTTCCAAAATTTGGCGGGAATGATCCTTTTGATTCAACTCGTCATTTAAAAAAATCATCAACGCGGAAATCGCCGTATTGAATTTGAGCGCGTCAAGATCATCTGTCACTTTTTTGATTGCCCGGTGAATGCGCGTAAGCTCTTCGTCCGAAGGCGCTTGGTCTTGAATATTTGATTGAAGGCGACCCGCTTGGTCCACAAAAAGCCGCCAAGCGCGGCCGAGGAAACGGTAAACGCCCTCCACTCCTTTTGAGGACCATGGCTTTACCATTTCCAAAGGGCCCAAAAACATTTCGTAAAGGCGTATACTGTCGGCGCCATACTGTCCGACCAACACGTCCGGATTAATCACATTGCCGCGTGATTTGGACATCTTTTGGTTATCCTCACCCAAAATCATGCCTTGATTGACCAATTTAAGAAAAGGCTCTTTGGTTGATACAACGCCGCAATCATAAAGTGCCTTATGCCAAAACCTGGCATAAAGCAAGTGCAGGACGGCATGTTCCGCCCCTCCGACATAAAGGTCAACGGCCATCCAATATTTTTCTTTTTTCGGATTCACCAGCTCCCGTTCGTTTCGGGGATCAATATATCGAAGATAATACCAGCAGGAACCCGCCCATTGAGGCATCGTGTTAGTTTCTCTTTTTGCATTCATAACAACGGTACCAGGTACGTTACGGGACAGGTTCGGCGGATTCGGTGAACCTGTCCCGGCCGTACTTGGTACCGTCACAGTCACATTGACCCACTCTTTGATGGCCGCCAGCGGGCTTTCTCCGGTTCCCGTCGGCTCATAGGATTTAACTTCGGGGAGCGTGACCGGAAGGTCCGTTTCCGAAAGCGGCTTGTGTTTGCGGTCAAAATGAATCACAGGAATCGGCTCACCCCAATACCTTTGTCTGCTGAAAAGCCAATCTCTCAAGCGGTAATTGACTGTTTTTTTGCCAAGGCCTTTCTTTTCAAGCCACGCCGTGATTTTTGGAATGGCTTCATCGCTTTTCATTCCATCAATGGAAAATGAACCGTCCGGGGTAGTGGAATTGACGCATATACCAACACCTGTAAAGGCAGATGTACGGGCGACCCGACGGGTCGCCCCTGCCGACACAATGACTTCAGTGATAGGCAACGCATATTTCTTTGCGAATTCATAATCCCGCTCATCGTGCGCCGGAACAGCCATGATCGCGCCCGTTCCATATCCCATCAAGACGTAATCCGCAATCCAAACCGGAATTTTTTTCTGATTGACCGGATTGATAGCATATGCGCCCGTAAAAACGCCCGTTTTTTCCTTGGCGAGATCGGTCCGTTGAAGGTCAGATTTTTTGGCGCTTTGCTCCTGATATTTTTTGACCTCCGCCTCGTGATCTTTGGAAGTGATCTCAGAAACCAAAGGATGTTCAGGTGCAAGCACCATATAAGTTGCGCCGAAAAGCGTGTCGGGACGCGTCGTAAATACACGTATAACGGTGCCAGGCACGTTACGGGACAGGTTCTGTGAACCTGTCCCGGCCGTACCTGGTACCGAAGAAGCGATCGAAAAATGAACCTCCGCCCCAATTGATTTGCCGATCCAATTTCGCTGCATTTCCTTAATAGATTCGGGCCAATCAAGGTCTTGTAAGTCTTCCAACAAACGATCCGCGTAAGCCGTGATTTTGAGCACCCATTGACGCATCGGTTTTCGAATGACGGGATGGCCCCCCCGCTCTGATTTACCGTCAATCACTTCTTCATTTGCCAAAACGGTTCCTAAAGCCGGGCACCAATTCACCGGGACTTCCGCTTCATAGGCTAACCCTTTTTCATAAAGCTTAAGAAAAATCCATTGCGTCCAACGGTAATATTTGGGGTCTGTCGTGTCCACTTCGCGGTCCCAATCGTAGCTGAAGCCCATAGCTTGAATCTGTCTTCTGAAAATATCAATGTTTCGTTGAGTGACGATCCGGGGGTGAGTTTTGGTTTCGATCGCGTGCTGTTCCGTGGGAAGGCCGAAAGCATCCCAACCCATCGGATGAAGCACGTTAAAACCTTTCATCCGTTTGTAACGGGAAATAATATCGGTAGCGGTATAACCTTCTAAATGGCCGACATGAAGGCCCGCTGCCGAAGGATATGGAAACATATCAAGGACATAAAATTTGGGTTTATCGCTTCCCTTTTCACCGGGGTCTTGGGCTTTAAAAATTTGATTTTGAACCCAATAGTTCTGCCACTTGAGCTCGATTTGGTCAAATGGGTAGGCTTTGTCCTTGTCTGACATAAAGAAGGTAGAATTTTAACATATTGAGCAGATCAGAACAACATTTAGACTTCCTCCTTGAAAAACAAAAAGATTACGCTAAGATGAGGGGTTCTTGGGCCGGCCCCTACGGGGCTGCTGGTCATAGTAAGTGTGCAAATTGAATTGAGTGGCAGTATACCTTTCATCGCAAATATATAAGTTAGTGGGCCGGTAGTTCAGTTGGGAGAACGCCACAATGGCATTGTGGAGGTCAGGGGTTCAACTCCCCTCCGGTCCACCATTTTATCCGCCGAGGTGGCGGAACTGGCAGACGCGCTGGACTCAAAATCCAGTGGCCGCAAGGCCATGCGGGTTCGACCCCCGCCCTCGGCATTGAATCGAAACACGTACCTAATCCATTCCAATTCAAGTTCGTTTGAGACTGGCCGATACCTTGTTTAGTAACAACCGGAGTAAGTGATGATGGACAAACCTTCTTATACCTGCTCGGCTTGCCAGTGGAATGGAGACGAGTCTAAATTTTCGACTAAAATTCTCTCGATTATGTACCGCCCAAAACACGAAAATATTCAAGCCTTTAAGCAAATCAAATGCCCTAAATGCCGTTCGTTGGTTACCATCGTTTTTGAAACCTTAGACGGCACACTCACGAAATAAAAGCTACTCACATAGAATCACTGCGGCCACGGCAAATTCGCGCTCGTGCGCCAGCGTCAACTCAAACTTAGCGCGCGGCGAAATCCCCAATTTCTCCCTGGCTTGCGGAGTCAATTGAATGGAAGGTTCGCCTTTCAGCCCGCGGACCACTTCGATATCCCGAAACGCATAACGGCCTCGGCCGCCTTTTTTAGCTTTAATGACAGCCTCCTTCGCCGCAAAACGGGCCGCGTAATTCTCAAACTTATTGCGTTTTTTTTCACAGTAGGCCTGTTCGGCCTTCGTGAAAATACGATTAAGAAACCGCGCTCCTTGGCGTTCAATGGCTTCACGCATGCGCGGAACGCTGACGATATCGAGCCCAAGCTGAAAGGGGATATCCATAAAAGCGGACTAGGCTTGAAGAAAATAAACCACGAGGAGAACGATCAAGACGGAAAGTAGAACATAAACGCTGTGGAAGCTTAAAAAATCCCTGGTTTTATCGAACCAGCTCCGCTCGAACTGATCCGGCAACCGGTACTTGCGCCGGCTTCGAAGCGCGATCACTTCTTCCTTGCGGTACCGGACGAAACTGCCGCCGACTCGATATGCCGTCAATTTCCCGCGGTGAATCAGCTGATTAATTTCAGGTGAATCAATTTTGAGGTACGACTTGACTTCCTCTTCGGTGAGTAAACCATCGCTCATTGAATCAAAACCTTGCTCTTCTTTGCGAAAACGCTTTTTTGCTTAACGCTTTACTTTCTCGTCTTGAAGCCACTTTTCGATGGCGATTCGATTGAACTTCCATTCCCCGTTTTGAAATTCGGCGGGAATCTTCCTTTGATTGGCCCAATCTTCAACGACCTTGGCCTCGACTTCAAGGTATTGAGCAACGTCTCGAAGCGAAAGATAGGTGCCGCCCTTTTCCTGCCCTTGCAAATTAAGCATGCGCAGCTGGCCGTCGAGAGATGCTCCTTCTTGGATGCTCAAAACCGGAGTTTGAACATTCCCCCGAACCACGGCAGGCGAAAGAATGGAAATGCTTTCCGAAGCCGATAAATTACCCGTCACTTTTCCTGCAATGATGATCTTATCGCCCTGAATATCGGCTTTCACATTGGCATTTTCCCCGATCGTTAGATTTCCGCAGGTATCCAATTTTCCTTCAAAGCTTCCATTTATCCTCAGATTAACAGGATCTTTAAAAATAATACTGCCTTGCATCCGCGCATCAACGTCTAGAATTTTATCGTCGATCTTGTCTTTCTTGGCCATGGATCTCATCCTCCTTGTTTCTTCAAGCGTTGCTTAACTCGTATGATAAAGTATGCTTATGCGAGTGTCAATGCCCGCGTCAACCTTAAATTAGGCAGGGCGCAATTCGTAATGAGGCGATTGGGACGCGAGCGACAAACCAATCCACGCCAAAAGATATCCGCCGATCACATCGCTTAGCCAATGATATCCCAAGTAAACGCGGCTCGCGCCAACGATTAATATCAAAGAGGCGATAAGCGCCCTTTGAAATAAACTATTGCCGTTTGATGACGCCGGTTTTTGACTCAAACGCTGATACCAGATTCCCAATAGAAAAACGCTCCGGAAAACGTGTCCACTCGGAAAAGAGTAAGGCGTTAGGACATTAAAAAATCCGAGCTTGAGGGCATATCGGCTAAATTCAGGGCCGGGAGCCGTATAAGGAACGATAAATTTCCAAATGCATTCGACGCCGCTTAAAGCCATAAAAAAGAAAAGATAAAGGAAAGCGCCTGGCCAGTCATATTTCCGATACAAATACCAAGTCACCACCAAAAGCGCAAATGAACTAAATTCGACCGAACCAATCAAGGTAAAAAAATCCATTCCGTAATCAAGTTCCTTGAAGGCAAAAGATTGAATCAGTTGCATGAATGCGAAATCCATAGGACGCGTGATCTGTTTGGCAACCAAAACCGTCAGAATCGAAAATGCCGATAAGAGCAAAAAAATAAGCGGAGATTTTTCCTTACTCATGAGAATCATCCTTCGTTTTGCTCCAGAATCGCGCGAATTCAGACAAATGGCTTAAAGAACGTAAATTCGCCATTCGATCTAAATAGACATTTCCCTGCAGATGGTCCCATTCATGTTGAATCACTCGGGCAAAAAAGCCTTTCACTTCCAGTTTGATGGGCTTTCCGTGCCGATCCAGCGCTTCGCATACAAGCGACTCGTTACGCGGCACAATCCCCCGCAGATCGGGAATACTTAAGCAGCCTTCCCAGCCCTCCGCTATTTTTTTTGAGCGGGATGAAATTCGAGGATTGATTAAAATCGTAAGCGGAATTTTTGGCGCCTCAGGATAACGCGCGTTATCTTTTACTTCAAGGACTGCCAGCTGTTTGGAAACGTGAATTTGAGGCGCCGCAAGGCCCACGCCGTCGTATTCATGCATTGTCATCACCATATCACCAATGAGACGCTGAAATTCCGGAGTGTCTATTTCTCGCGGCTGGACCATTTCAGCTTGCTTTCTCAAGACAGGATGACCCAAATGGGAAACTTTGAGGATTGTCATACGTTTAAAAAAACTCTTTTTGGGCGGGAGTCCGTTTTGTCTTCAACTGCTTTTCGACGGATTTAAAGGAAACACGTTCTTTTCTATGATTTTTGTCGATCCAGCGGAAAAGCTCGCCTTTCTTAAAGCGGACGCATTTTCCGATCTTCACATAAGGGATGAGCCCGGCGTGAACCCATTGGTAAACGGTAGAAGGCCTGACTTCGATTAATTCGCTCACCTGTTTGGCCGTTAATAATCGCTCCACTATTAGACTCCTTCGGAGAGTGTATTTTATCCTGAAAGCATCATTTTGCAAACTATCAAGAATAGGATCAAATTGATAACGTGGCTTGCAAAACAAAGGGGACATGGAATCTTGGTCACATAAATGAGGCTGTACGCGAGATAAATCGAACGCAGGACGGCGATCGAAAGCAAAGTAGCGGCAATCGAATCAGGCAGCGGCATGAAAAGATTAAGGATCAGATAAGCGTAAAGCGCCATTCCGAACGCGGAATTCGGAATCCCAAAGAGCTTCGCGCGAGGCGTTCCGAGTACGCTCATGCAAGTGTCTTTTTTGAGCCGGCAAAGTTGAGGAATCCAAAACACATTGGGTTCAAACCAACGGTAATAAACGCCCGTAAAATAAATAGAGATCCAAAAGCCTGCGAGAGACAAAATGAAAACCAAGGCGGCCAACATTACGCGGTCTCCGATATTAATTCTCGGGATGATTCCAACACCTGATCCGTTGAAATCTCGGACATACAGGGATGCCCTTCCACATTGCAGAATTGAAGGTGACAAGGAGAACACGGAACTTCGTGTTTCAAGATTCGGCAGGTGTCAGCCCAAACACCCCACTTTTCATATTCATTCGTGCCGCTCGCGATCACGATGACAGGAATACCGAGCGCCTGTGCGATATGCGAAGGCCCTGAATCGTTTCCGATGAATAAATGACAATGGCTGAGCGTCGCGATCATTTCCCTTAAAGAAAGAGTGCCGACCAAATTAAGCGCTTGTTTTGAGGAAGAAAAAAATTCGGCGATTTTGCGGGCTTTGGAAATGCCGAAAATCAATACGCTCGTCTGAGGTTCGTTCAAGAACTGATGGATCACTTCCTTAAACTTAGATTCCTCCCATTCTTTGGATGGATATCCCGCCTCGGGATGAACGGCAATGAGCCGCATTCCCTTTTCAATTCCAAACGTCTTTAGTCTTTGGAAAGCTTTTTCCTTTTCTTCGGACGTGAGATAAATTTCAGGCTTCACATTTTTTTTGTTGATGATTTCACCGCTCACCAATTTTAAATTTAACTCAACTTGATGAGCTGTGGGATCATAAACCGGTGATTGATGAAGCAAGCCGCTGCCTCCCGCAATTCCATACCCTACTCGGTAGCGGACTCCGGCCAAAGTCATGAGCATGATATTTCTGAGATCACCTCGTAAGTCGTATCCCAAATCGTATTTCGTCCTTTTAAGTTCACGAAGCGTTCTAAAAAAATCGATCAAAAACATTCCCTTTTTTCTGGAAAACCAATTGGAGC
>CAZPKZ010000028.1:0-6821 GCA_964587285.1 uncultured bacterium
AAAGAGGCTCACGCTCCGCTTGCTTCCCGCATGCGGCCGAAAACTCTCGATGAATTTATTGGCCAGCATCATCTCTTGGGCGAGGGGAAGCTCCTCAAACGTATGATTCTTGCCGACCGTTTAAGCAGCCTAATTTTTTATGGCCCTCCGGGCAGCGGGAAGACGACGCTTGCTTTAATCATTTCCAAAATGACCGGCGCGCGGTTCAGGAGCTTAAATGCCGTGGCGGCCAACGTTCAGGATTTAAGGGCTTTGATTGATGAGGCGAAGTATTTTAAGCATGAGAAAGGCCAAAATACGGTTCTTTTTGTCGATGAAATCCACCGGTTTAATAAAGCCCAGCAAGATGTACTCATGCCCGATGTCGAAAGTGGGATTTTAATCCTGATCGGCTCCACCACCCACAATCCTTCCTTTTCGATTAATGGGCCGCTTCTGTCTCGTTCCACCATCTTTGAACTCAGGCCGCTGACGGAAGAAGAGTTGATCCAGGTGCTCTTGCAGGCCATTCAAGATTCAGAGAGAGGCTTCGGAAAACTTCAAATTGAGATGGATCCGAAGGCATTAATCCACATGGCGAAAACCGCTTCCGGTGATGCCCGGCGCGCCTTAAACGCACTCGAAGTAGGCGTATTAACAACCGAGCCTGATTCAAACGGTATCATCCATTTTACTCAGGAAGTGGCCGAGGAATCCTGCCAGCGTAGAATTGTTTATTATGACCGGGATGAAGATTATCATTACGATACGGCGAGCGCTTTTATTAAAAGTATGCGCGGAAGCGATCCGGATGCCGCCGTGTACTGGCTTGCGAAAATGCTGTATGCAGGCGAAGATCCACGTTTTATCATTAGAAGGATTTTAATTTTAGCATCAGAGGATATTGGCAACGCTGATCCTCAAGCGTTAATTCTCGCCGCAGCCGGCCTCCAGGCTATTGAATTTGTCGGAATGCCGGAAGCTCGGATTATTCTCTCCCATCTCGTGACCTATATGGCGCTTGCGCCTAAGAGCAATGCCGCTTACCTCGCCGTCGAAGAGGCCACGAAAGATGTGGAAAAAGATACGGCCGAGGAAGTTCCGAATCCTTTGCGGGATAAAAGCTACGCGGGAGCCAAACGGATGGGGCATGGCGAGGGCTATCAATACGTCCACAAGTTTGACGCGCATTATGTGAAGCAGGAATATCTGAAGCGAAAAGGAAGTTATTACCGTCCCACTGCTTTTGGCTATGAAAAAGTTCACCAAGACCGATTGAAGGAACTGGGGCAGTCACCGAAATGACCTCCGATCCTCAGCCTCAATTTCAGGGTTTGATCGGTGAAAATCCGGCGTTTAAGCAAGTCATTGAAGTCGCCGCTAAAATCGCTTCTCATTCTATTCCCGTATTGATTGAAGGGGAAAGCGGTACCGGAAAAGAAAGGCTCGCGCGCGCTATCCATTTCTCAAGTCCTCGCAAAGCCAAAGAATTTATCTCCATCGATTGTTCCGGCGTTTCGGACGTTCTGTTTGAAAGCGAACTATTCGGTTACGTTCGAGGTTCGTTTGCAGGCGCGATTCACGATAAAAAAGGCCTTTTAGAAATGGCAGACGGCGGCACCATTTTCTTCGATCACATCGGAAAAATAAGGCCGAGTTTCCAAGCAAAATTCCTGCGTATTTTAAATGAAGGCACTTTTTATAAGTTGGGCGGCGTCGCCCAGATCCGAGTCGATCTTCGGGTCATTGCCGCAACAGCAGAGGATTTGAAACCGTTTGTCTTAAAGGGCAAATTCAGAGAAGACCTTTATTATCAACTCAACGTGATGAGAATCGGCATTCCCCCTCTTCGGGAACGGCGTGATGATATTTTACTTTTGGCGAATTCCTTTTTAACTGAAAAGGCAAAGCGTAATGGGATGTTGAAGAAAGTATTAACGAAAGAAGCTGAGACGGTTTTGGAATCTTATGATTGGCCGGGTAATATTGATCAATTAGAAAAGGAAATCGAAAAAGCTGCGATTCTAGCGGGTCCGAGCCCAAAAATCGGACGCATTCATCTGAGCGTTTCGCTTGCCAAACATAAACAACTCCTAGACTCAAAATTCCTTTCTTCGGTCTCATTGAAAGATCAAAAACGAAAAGTCATTGCTCTTCTTGAAAAAAACGCAATTCGTGATGCTCTGAATAAAACATCAGGCAACCGGACACGGGCTGCCAAGCGCCTCGCCATTTCCCGCCAGGAACTTCTGCGCAAAATTTCCGCCTATAAAATCAAAATTTAACGCTATTTCTGCCCATGACCAGATGTAATATTTTTGTTACACTTCAGGCATATTTTGTGACATTATCAATTTAAATCATATCTGTAAGTTATTTAATTACAGCAAGATACAATTATTAAAGCTCTGAGTTTGCAATTTTAAAATTCATCAGGTATCTTTATATTAGAGTTTTTAAAGAACCCTAAAAACATGATACCTCAACTGATGACACGACAGATAGGCAATGTGATGATCATCGATATCAAAGGGGCATTTACAGGGACTTGGGCGCTTCGCGGCGGGGCGAATTTAAGGCATGCCTTTAACGCCTTCAAAAACGGTCACAAAGTGATTTTTAACCTGCGGCAAACCATCGGTTTGGATACCTTAGGAGCCCGCTTCATTTTTGAGTCGACGCCAAGGGAAGTTGAGGGCGGAGTCTTGGCCGGGAGCTCTTCTGTGATGGATATGTTCAGCCAGTTTCCGGAAGCGAGACGATTCAGAATTTTTCAGGATGAAGAAGCAATGGTTCAAGCCTTCGGCGAGGAATTCGTCGGGACCTATGAGTCGACGGAACAAAGAAATTCACCGAGGCTTCTGACGGCTCTGCCGCTCGAATTTTACGAAGAAGGAGACGGCGAAAAAGTCGTATTCCGGGCGATTGTGACCAATCTAAGTGATTCGGGCCTTTTGGCGGAATATATCGATTTGAAAATAGCGGAAGAATCGCTTAAACGGCTTAATCCTTACGACTTAAAAACGCTCCATCTGACCCTATTCTTCCCCAGAAGGAAAGTGATTCAAATGATGGGGAATGTCGTCCATCGAAATCTAAATGGAGAGCAGATGGGGATCGGAATCAGATTTACTGATGTAGCTGAGAAAGACCAAGATGAAATTAGACAGTTTTTAAGGTTAAATAGCCTTTAAGCTTAAAGGGAATCAAACCTATAGAAAGGAAGGGAAGTGAAGATGAAACACGCGGAGGCGATTCAGTTAGGGCTTAGAAAAATTGGAACGGTTCAGGTTTTCGATTTAGGCGGAGTGCTGACGGGCGAGGAAATGGAGCCGGTGGCGCAAAAAATTGACGAGGTCATTCAAAGAAAAAGATTACGCCGGGTCATTTTGAATCTTCAGAAAGTAGAATCTGTCGATGAGATCGGCCTCAGAAAAATTATAGCCTGCCTCATTCGGCCGCAACGCAGCCTGATTTACGCGCCGGATGACAAATGCAGATCTCTCTTTAGCACCACGCACCTCCCGCATAGCGTCAAGTTATGCAAAAATGAAGAGGAGGTCGCTGAAGCCTTTGGGTCCTTTTTATTTTTGAAGGACAAAATGTTTCAAGTTCCGGTCGATGAAACAAAGCCGGAGGTTAAGGACTACGGTCTAGAGCGCAGGCGGAGCAAACGTATCCGCGTGGCCATTCCGATCCGGCTTGCTTTTCAAATGAAGGATGGAAGCACCCTCACGACGAAAGCGATCGCAACCAACGTCAGCCAAGGGGGCGTTTTTGCCGAATTCCTTGACTTGGACGCGCCTGAATACTCGAAGATGCAGGGGCTTGAAGAGACTCAGGTTGCCATCACTGTCCTTCCCAGCGAGACGTTTAAGGAAGAGATTATCATCCCGGGCAAAATCGTCCGCTTTGAATTGCTGAAGAAGCAATACGGGATTGCCATTCGGTTTTTATAAAAGTTTGGTTTTAAGCCGGTTGACAAAAACAGGCTCCGGTGATATAAAGTTTCTGAGACAGAGATGTCTCGACCCACCTGACGAGGCTCATGGTTTAAATTCCCCACTTTGACCGTGAGCCTCTTTTTATTGTAAGGAGCGCGGGCGATGGATGAAAAAAAGATTCATTTCACTCAGAAACATGTCGATGAAAGCTGGAAAGAAAGTATTTCCAAAGAGAAGGGGGAAGAGCGGCCGGGAAAAGATTCGTCTCAAGTCACTTTTTCCAATTTTGTCACATCTCTTGGAATTCAAGCGCTCGTTCTGATGGGGGAACTGAAAGCGCCCGGCAGTGAAAAGGCACAAATAGATTTGGCCGGGGCTCAGGAAACGATCGATCTTTTAGTGATGTTGAAAGAAAAATCAAAAAGCAACTTGACGACCGATGAAGAAAAGCTTTTAGATTCTTTAATCGCAGACCTCCAATTCAAATTTGTCCAACGTAAAATGTCTTAAAGGCCTACGTATCTGATGTTAAAAAAATTCAACCGCCTCTTTCTGCGCCTCGGAGTTAGCATTTTATCGCTCGCGCTCGTTTACTATTCGGTGCGTGGAGAGATCGTCGAAGGAATCACCCATTTAAAGAATGTGCTCGTCCTTCCGGTAGCAGCTGCATTATTCATCAATTTTATTTCGTTATTCTTTGTCACGCTTCGAATCGATAAGATCCTCACGGTTCAGCACATCCGTCTATCTCTATCACGCCTTTACTATCTTTGGTGCGTCAGTCTTTTTTTCAATTTATTTCTTCCCTCCGCCATCGGAGGCGATATCGCAAAGGCATACTACATCTATAAAGATTCGGGCAAAAAAATGGCCTCCATCACCTCCGTATTTATTGACCGCTTTTTTGGCCTGATCGCGACGATATCGATCGCTTCTTTCGCCTTTCTTCTCGGGCACAAGCATATTGAAGATCCTCGAATCGGTCAGTCTTTATTTTGGATCGGCGGCTTTGCCTTTGTCGGGGCTTTCTTTTTTATCAGCAAGCGCTTTTCAATAAAAATTAATGCGTTTGTTTTAAAACTCTCACCCAAGCATTTTCATGAAAAACTGCGTAAATTTTTTGAGGCTTTAGAACTGTACCGTCAAAATCGGATCGATTTCTTCATGGTTTATTTTTATTCATTAATGGCCCTGACGATGTTTGTCGTGATCGTTTTTTTACTTGCGCTGTCCATACATATCCAATTGCCGATTACCATTTTCTTTTTGTTTATGCCGCTCATCCTGGTGATCTCGATGGTGCCGTCGATTGGCGGTCTTGGAGTTCGCGAAGCCGCAACCGTTTATTTGTTTAAACCCTATATTGCGGCGGATCAAGCGGTTGCGCTCGCGCTCATTTTCGATCTTTTCATATACGGAATCGGCTTTGTTTGTGGTATTCTGTATGCCATTCGGGGTGGCGCTTCCATTCGCGAGATGGAACGAATTGAAAATTGATTGGGAAGGTGAGCGATGATTAGACCTGAACTTTTAGAAATTTTGGTTTGTCCCGCCTGCAAAACAAAGGTGGTCTTAAAAGGGGAATCCCTCCTATGCACTAACGCGGCCTGCGGGCTTCGTTTTCCCATCCGGGACGGTATTCCGGTGATGTTGATTGAGGAAGCGGAAAAGCCGCCTCATTAGACTGTCTATGCCGAAGAAATCAAATATAAAGAAAAAACAGATTAAAGTCTTAGTGATTCACGGGCCAAATCTCAATCTATTGGGGAAAAGAGAGCCCAAGGTATATGGAAAGGCGTCGCTTTCTAAAATCAATCAATCGATTCAGAAAGAAGCAAGACGCTTAGGCATTCAAGTCGTGACGGTTCAGTCGAATCATGAAGGAGAGCTCGTGGATTTAATCGGCGCCGCGCGCTCTGGTCATTATGACGGGATTTTGATCAATCCGGCCGCTTATACCCACACCAGCGTTGCGCTTCGGGATGCGCTCTCCGCTTGCGGCATTCCCGCAGTTGAAGTTCATATTTCCAATATTTACGGGCGCGAGGAATTCCGCCGCCAGTCACTGACGGCGCCGGTTTGTCTCGGACAAGTCAGCGGTTTTGGGGAAGAAAGCTACCTTTTGGGATTAAAGGGCCTTGTTAGAGCCTTGGTAAAGCCTTGAGTCCCACAAGGCCTTATTTTCTGAGCGGTTGACAGGGTTTTTAGTTTCCAGTAGAATCAATCACGATTTAACCTAATTTCTTATTTATCCCATGACAATTAAAGAACTTAAAGAGATGATCAATTTAATGCAGGAACACGGGCTCACGGAGCTTGAAATTGAAAAGAATGGTTTCAAAATCCGCCTCAAAAAGGGTCCGGGCGGCTCCGTCGTGCAGGAAGAAATTTCTCCAGTTTCGCACGTCTTAAAGGGAGAAAGAGCCGCGGCTTCGGTCGAAACCCGCTCAGTCGAAGAAGCCGGTTTCAGCATCGTCCGTTCTCCCATGGTCGGCACTTTTTATGTCGCTCCGGCTCCGGATGCCGAACCCTATGTGACGCGCGGAAAAGACATTATATCCGGCGATGTGCTTTGCATTATTGAGGCGATGAAATTGATGAACGAAATCAAATGCGAAGTGAGCGGCCGCGTCGTGGATATTTTAGTTGAGAATGGCCAACCTGTTGAGTTTGACCAGCCCTTATTTAAAATCCAGAAAGCTTAACTTTTTTCCTTTTGACTTTTAAGTTTCCGATATGTTTCATAAAATTTTAATTGCAAACCGCGGCGAAATTGCCATTCGAGTTATTCGAGCCTGCAGGGACTTAAGCATCCGGACAGTTGCGGTTTATTCAAAGGCAGATCGCGATTCGTTGCATGTGCGGCTGGCGGATGAGGCCATCTGCATCGGCGAAGCG
>CAZPKZ010000028.1:6831-11929 GCA_964587285.1 uncultured bacterium
GTCGAGTGAAAGCTACTTAAATATTCCAAGCATCATCAGCGCAGCTGAGATTGCCGATGTCGACGCGATTCATCCCGGATACGGCTTTTTAGCGGAAAATCCTCATTTTGCCGAAATTTGCGAATCCTGTCAGATCAAATTTATCGGGCCGAAACCGGAAAGTGTCCGGCTTGCCGGCGACAAATCTCTTGCGCGCGAGACCATGCGCAAGGCCAAAGTCCCCATTATTCCCGGCAGCAAAGGCATTATCAGCGATCAAGCAGAAGCGCTCAGGACCGCAAAAAAATTTGGCTATCCCATTATCATCAAAGCGAAAGCCGGCGGCGGCGGAAAAGGCATGAAAGTGGCCCACAATGACGGCAAATTGGTGAATGCCTTTTTGACGGCTCAAGCCGAAGCCGAAGCCGCGTTCGGAGACCGGGGTGTCTACATTGAAAAATATGTGAACGAACCGCGCCACATCGAATTTCAAATATTAGCGGATGAACACGGTACGATTATTCATCTGGGCGCCAGGGATTGCTCTGTTCAAAGGCGCCATCAAAAGTTGATTGAGGAATCACCCGCTCCGGGCCTAAGCAAGAGGCTATTCAAAAAAATGGGTGAGGCCGCAATCCGCGCCGCTAAAGCTTTTCAATATGAAAATGCCGGCACCGTTGAATTTTTAGTGGATGAGGAAGAACGTTTTTATTTTATCGAAATGAACACCAGGCTGCAGGTGGAGCATCCCGTGACGGAAATGATCACCGGAATTGATATTGTCAAGGAACAAATTCGGATTGCGGCAGGTGATAAATTACGGTTCAACCAAGACGGCGTGAAGTTTAACGGCGCTGCGATTGAGTGCCGGATTAATGCGGAAGATCCTGATCACAATTTTTTGCCGAGCCCCGGAAGAATTGATTCTTTGATTCTGCCCGGCGGGCCCAACGTCCGGGTCGATACCCATGTCTACCCGGGTTACGTGATTTCGCCCTATTACGATTCTTTGGTGGCTAAAGTGATTGCTCACGGGAAAGACCGAACAGAGGCCATTCAAGTGATGCTTCGAGCCCTGAAGGAGACGATATTTGCCCCCGTAAAAACGACAGTCTCTCTTCATGAACGTATTTTAAATCGCCCGCGGTTCAGGCAGGGGCGGGTCGCCACGAACTTTATCGAGTCGATGCTGAGCACGCCTGCCGTAGAGGCTATCGAAACTCGGAAGGCAGGATAGCGGTGAAAGTCGTCAATTTTTTCGTTCATGTGTTCGCGATTTTTGCATTCTTGACAATCGGAAGTTTGATGATTATCGTGTCTCTTCATGTTCTGAGCATGGAAGACGCGCTCCTGAAGGTGCAGGACATTTATGAGGATCCGTGGCGCTCTTTTCAAATGGGAACCACAGGGGTTTTCTTCATCTTTGTAGGGCTCATTTTTTCGAAAAATCTTGTGAAACGGACCCGCCGTGATGATGATATCATTTTGTATGGAAAATGGGGGTCCGTGGCTGTCTCCGTGCGGGCGGTGGATGAATTGATTCGAAAAGCGCTTCGGAAATTTGACGTTGTCCGCGAAATGCATATTGAAACGGACGTACAGGGAACTCGTTTGAAAATCGTGGCTAATTTGGCGGTGCTGGCCGGCTGGAATTTACCGGAGTTGATACATACGATTCAAAATGAACTGTCGGAAAAGCTGAATAAGATGCTGGGAGGCGGCGTGGAACTTGAATTGATCGTTAACGTCATTAAAATCATCGAACAGCCGGCGGCTTTTGGTAGAGTTTAAAAACGGAGAATTGAACGTGGAGATGCAAATTGGGATTCTAACGGGCGGAGGCGATTGTCCCGGACTCAATGCGGTGATTCGCGCCGTCGTGAAAGGGTCAGTCAAGAAGAGCTGGCAAGTGCTCGGTTTTCGAAACGGCTGGAAAGGAATGATTGAGAATGAGGTCGTCAGCTTAAACGACCATTCTGTTTCCGGTATTCTACATCGTGGCGGAACCATTTTAGGCACATCACGAACGAATCCGTTTAAAAAACCTGAGGACCTTAAGAAGGTGAAGGCCGCGTTTAAAACGAATAATCTCGCTGCCTTAATTGCGGTAGGCGGTGAAGATACGCTGGGAGTAGCTGCGAAATTAGCTGCGGAAAAGTTTCCAATTGTAGGCGTGCCCAAAACCATTGACAATGATTTGGCCTGCACCGATTACACGTTTGGTTTTGATACGGCCGTGAATGTGGCGATGGAATGTATCGACCGCCTTCATACGACTGCCGAATCTCACAACCGCGTGATGGTGGTTGAGATCATGGGCCGCCACGCGGGTTGGATCGCCACTTATGCGGGGCTCGCGGGCGGAGCCGATGTCATTTTAATTCCGGAGCTTCCCATTGATGTGGATGAAGTCTGCGGGATACTCCGAAACCGTAATGCCCGCGGCAAACTTTTCAGCATTGTGGCGATAGCCGAGGGAGCGAAATTTGCCGGAAAAGACGTGGTCCAGGAAGAGAAACTGGATCAATTCGGTCATGTCCGGCTCGGCGGTGTCGGGCAAATCCTCGCGGAATTAATCGAAAAAAGGACAGGATATGAGACGAGGGTTACGGTCCTGGGCCATATCCAGCGCGGCGGTTCTCCCACCGCTTTTGACCGCGTGTTGGGAACGCGCTTTGGAATCGGAGTTTTAAAGCTAATCGAAGATAAAAAATTTGGATATATGGTGAGCTTGCAGGGCGATAAAATTGTTTCGGCCCGGCTCGAAGAAGCGACGGGAAGCATTAAGTTGGTGCCAAAGGAACTTTACGAATTAACCCAGATTTTTTTTGGATGACAATGACTACGAAAGTACAAAAGATACAAAAAACCGTTATCGGCGCGATCATCGAATCGCACGAAGCAGCTTTCAGGGCGAGTTTTGGGCTTGAAAATATTAAACTGCTTCAACAAATGGCAGAGGAGATTTCGGAAGCTTTTAAGCGCGGTAATAAAATTCTACTGTGTGGAAATGGCGGAAGCGCAGCCGATGCCCAGCATATCGCCGCCGAATTTATCGGGCGTTTCAAAAAAGAACGGAAAAGCCTTCCTGCTATCGCGTTGACGACGGACACGTCCATTTTGACGGCGCTCGCCAATGATTATGGTTACGACAGCGTTTTCTCGCGGCAAGTGGAAGGCCTCGGTCAAAAGGGAGATATTCTCATCGCGCTTTCCACAAGCGGCAATTCAAAGAATGTGATTGAAGCGGCCCAGAAAGCCAAAGACATGGGGCTTTCTGTGTTTGGGTTTACAGGCGAGTCCGGAGGCGAGTTAAAAAAGACGGTCCATTTCAATTTTTTTGCCGGCGCCCAAAAAACCCCGCACGTCCAAGAGATGCATATCACAGCCCTTCATGCGATTTCCGAGGCGGTTGAAGACGCGCTCTTTCCTGCCTGAATATTCCGGCATGCCTTCAAAATTATCATCCCGAAAAAGCCTTTCCGAGTGGGCAAAGCGTATGAGACGAAACAGCAAAAAGATTGTTTTTACGAACGGCTGTTTCGACCTTCTGCATGCCGGGCATGTGGATTACTTGGAACAGGCCAAACGGATGGGAAATTTTTTGGTGGTGGGGCTTAATTCGGACTCCTCCGCCCGAAAATTAAAAGGGCCCGGAAGGCCTGTCAATTCCGAACGCGACCGTGCACGTGTTTTAAACGCTCTCTCGTGCGTGGATCAAATCTCTATTTTTAATGAATTGACTCCGATCAAATTAATTCAAGCCGTACGACCTCATGTGCTGGTCAAAGGAGCGGATTGGCCGCTTCGCGCAATCGCGGGCTATCCGGAAGTTTTAAGCTGGGGCGGGAAGGTGAGGCGTGTCCGCTTGCTGAAAGGCCGTTCCACCTCAGGGATTTTAAAAAAAGTAAAGTCCAAGACGTGCTGAGAAAAAAGACTCTCCGTTTGATTGACGCGAATTTGAACCGTGCCAAAGAGGGCTTAAGAGTCTGTGAAGATGTGTTACGCTTCCTATATAATGACCGGAGCCTGACTGAGTCGTTTAAAAAGCTTCGGCATGATTGTTCCAAAATTATCCTCGAATTTCCGGTTCCTTACCGCGCCCTCGTTGAAGCGCGAAGCGTAGGGCAGGACGTCGGAAAAAAGAGCGTGATCCTTGAAAAACAAAAGCCTGGTTGGAAAGACGTGGCGGTCAGTAATCTCAAACGTTCGGAAGAAAGCCTCCGCGTGCTAGAAGAGGCTTCCAAAATCATTGCGCCCCGGACGGCGCGCCGGTTTCAGGCGCTTAGGTTTAAGCTTTATGAGTTGGAAAAAAGAATGCTTCAGAAATTTTAGGCTTTACGCGATTACGGATCTGAAAGAAGAAGACCCTCATATTCTTAAAAAGGTTACAGACGCGCTTCGCGGCGGAATTGACGTGATCCAATTGCGTTCGAAAGGGCTTTCAGATGCCTACTTACTCAGGTTGGGTAGAAAAATCCGTAAAATGACCCGAAAGTATAAAAAACTTTTTATCGTCAATGACCGGGTTGATTTGATGCTGGCGATCGATGCGGACGGAGTTCACTTAGGCCAGGAGGATCTCCCTATTTCGGAAGCGCGCAAGTTAATCGGAAAAGCGAAAAAAATCATTGGCCGATCGACGCACAGTTTAAAACAGGCGGTGGAAGCTGAATGTGAAGGCGCTGATTATATCGGTTTCGGGCCTGTCTTTGCCACGCCAACGAAACCGCATTATCCTACAGTGGGGCTCAAAACCATTCCAAAAGTCATGAAACAAATTCAAATTCCGGTCGTCTGTATCGGCGGCATCGATCATTCTAATATCGAACAGGTGGTTCAAGCGGGCGCACGGCGTGTCGCGGTGGTGCGGGCTATTTTTTCATCTTCCCAGCCGACTCTTGCGGCACAAACCTTAAAAGGATTTCTTCGGTCATGACAAAAAATATATCTCAGTATCCCCTCATGGTAGTAGGAACGGTTGCGATTGATTCGGTTGAAACTCCGTTTGGAAAAAAAGATTCCGTGTTCGGAGGCTCGGCTTCTTATTTTTCTTATGCGGCTAGTTTCTTCAGTCCCGTAGAATTGATCGCGGTCGTGGGTGAAGATTTTCCGAAGG
>CAZPKZ010000029.1:0-4221 GCA_964587285.1 uncultured bacterium
ACGGTCGGTACGGCGAAGCAATCCCAGGTCTTAGATTGCTTCGTCGCTGCGCTCCTCGCAATGACGAGAGCACACTGTCAGACGGCTTTGACAATGTCGAGAGCTTCTGACAAGGGTTCTTGTTTATCATCCCCGCGTATGGGGGACTGATAGATGGCATGCAATTTGATAAGTTTATAATGAGGAGACGTAAAATGAAGAAGAAACCAGCGATCATAGGAGCGGCGTTATTAGCCAAGTTGGTCATCATAGGGATGCTGGTGTTTGAGCCTGGTGCGTCCGCCGAGACGATTCAAGGCGTCGTCATTCATGTAGATTCCGTTCTTAATTATTTACTCCTTGCACGAACGGATCTTATGATGACAACCGCCGAGGAGCTTAAAATCATAATTCCACCGGATACGGAACTGAGGGGAATTGCCTCTCTCGCGGATCTCGAGGTAGGGGATGAAATCCGCGTCGATGCTTTTAAAGAATCCGGAAGGACTTACGAGGCGAATACGATCGAGGAAATTGAGCCTGAGACTTCTTCTGAACGAAGCAAGGTTGCCGAAGGCCGAGTGGCTCAAGGCCGAGTAATTCCAAGCGCGCCCGCGGAAGGCCGTTAAAAGCGCGGGTGCACATTTTAGTTTTTTCATGATATGATCCTTCGCTATGAAGGATGCATCTTTTTTGATTACTCCCTCCATCCTGAAGCGCTACTACAGCCGGGGTTTTACGGTGCCGCTTGCCGTCCAATTCGAAGGACATCAGGATTTTTGGCAGGTGGCGAAGCGTGCCGTTTTGAGCGCCGAGAACGCTTTTTTTTTGGACAGCGTGAAGTATCAAAAAAATACGGCACGCTATTCGGTGCTGGGATGGAAGCCCTTTCGAATTTTTAAAGCGCGCGATTCAAAACATATCATCTCAAAATTAAGAAAACTATTTCAGCCTTACCGCGGCCGAAAATGGGATGAGCTCCCGTTTTTTACCGGCGGCGCTGTCGGATATTTCAGTTATGAACTGGCTCATGAGTTCGAGGTTTTTCCTGACCTCGCCAAAGATGATCTTGGCTTGGACCAAGCGGCGCTTTTATTCATTCGTGATCTTTTGGTCTACGACCACAAGAAAAATATCTACTTTCTGATTGCAAATCTGATTCCCGCAAAAGACGGTTCATTTGATTTGGCGTTTAAGCGTGCGTATTCCGCGATTTGCGAAATGGGACGATCGGTACCAGGTACGGCCGGGACAGAGAGAAATGGTCATTTCACAATTCGAAATTTTAAATCTGACAGTTCCAAACAAGTATTTAAACGGATGGTTTTGCGGGCGAAAAAATATATTACAGCAGGGGATATTTATCAGGCTAATCTTTCGCAGCGATTCTCTTTTAAATTCAAAGGCCATCCCGAAACACTTTACGAATCACTCCGCAAAATTAATCCGTCTCCCTTTTCCACTTTCCTCAAAATCGGTTCTCTCGTGGTCGCCAGCGCTTCGCCTGAGCGTTTAATCAAACTGGACGGGAACGTATGCGAAACGCGGCCGATCGCGGGAACACGGCCGAGAGGCGGGACCGCGGCCCAAGAGAAACGTTTCCGCCGTGATTTGATGATGAGCCCAAAAGAACGGGCAGAGCATATTATGTTGGTCGATCTGGAGCGCAACGACCTCGGACGCGTTTCGGCGCCGCACAGCGTGCGTGTAAGTGAACTTATGACGCTCGAATCTTACTCGCATGTCGTCCATATCGTTTCAAATGTGATCGGCCGGCTTAAAAAAGGGCAGGACCGCTTTGATTTATTGCGCGCTGTTTTCCCCGGAGGAACCATTACGGGCTGTCCCAAAATCCGTTCCATGGAAATCATTGAAGAGCTTGAGCCGTTCAAACGCCATCTGTATACCGGCTCCATCGGATATTTAGATTTCAACGGCGATATGGATTTGAATATTGTGATTCGAAGCCTCATTCTCCACCGGAACCATGGCTATTTACAAGTCGGAGCCGGAATTGTCCATGATTCGAATCCCGAAGCCGAGTATTGGGAAACCCTCCACAAAGGCAAAGCCCTGATTGATGCGTTGTGTACGTCGTCATTGCGAGCGAAGCGAAGCAATCTCAGTTCTCAGATTGCTTCGTCGTCCCTGCGGGACTCCTCGCAATGACGGTATCCCAACTGTTCGTAAATGGCAAGCGCGTTTCGTCCGATTGCGCCATCCTCACCGATTTCACGGAAGATAAAATTTTTGTTTTTGAAAGCCTCCGAAGTTACAACGGAACTATTTTCCGCCTCGAGGAGCACCTTGAGCGCCTCTTTGATTCGGCGCGGACCATCGGGCTTAAGCTTCCAAAAACCCGTTTGGAAATCAAAAACGAATTAATTTCAACTCTCGCATCTCAATCCAAACAGGACGCGTTTCTCCGGTTGGGGGTTGATGAACGGGATACTTATTTAGTGGTTTCTGAAAGAAAACGGCCGGAATGGATTTACGAAAAGGGGGTTGATTTAAAGACGGCCGTCACGCGGCGCAATTTTGCGAAAGCGGAACCCACGGAGCCTAAAACCAGCGCATTTTTTAATAATGTTTTGGCGGAGCTTGAAAAAATGTCCACCCGATTTTTTGATGCTATTTTTCTGGATTCCTCGGGTTATATCACCGAAGGAACCATCTGGAATTTATTTATGCTCAGAGGTCGGGAGCTTTTGACGCCTCAAACCGGCATCTTGAACGGAGTGACTCGCCAATTTGTGATGGAATGCGCCGCGAGAGAAGATGTGCCGGTTTCCGAGACCCATCTGACCCGGCATGATTTCTGGAATGCCGATGAGGCCTTTATGACTAATACTTCTGGTGAGATTGTGCCGAT
This sequence comes from uncultured bacterium, assembly GCA_964587285.1. Lineage (GTDB taxonomy): Bacteria > Omnitrophota > Omnitrophia > Omnitrophales > Danuiimicrobiaceae > 01-FULL-45-10b. Next base: position 2,852 of record CAZPKZ010000029.1, read on the forward strand.
TCGCTCTCTGGATGGGAGACAGATCGGCCGTCAGGTTCCCGGTCATGTGACGAAAACGTTGATGACCCGCTTTCGTGAAGAATTAGATAAAGAGTTAAAGAAGGCCTAGCATTTATCCCAAAATTTTTATTGCAAGTACTTTACTGTAAATAACTTACATAGTTTTTAAAAATATTAGTAAAGTACTTGAAAAAATGACTCTTGCGTGGTATCTTTTAGGTAATTTTCCCCAGCTAATCCATAGCTGAAAGGCGGTCCTAGTAAAAGCTTCATGGGAACCAATCCCGGCAGGATATTTCAGAAGGTTGTAGCGCTCGGCGTTATTCTCACATTTACCTCCTCATCCACTCTTCAGTCTGCCCCCATTTCACACAGCGTAGTAGAAAGGGATTCGGAAGTCACGATCGATTCACTTGCCCGGCGCATTGAAATTCCGGATGCCATTGCGTCTGTCAACGGACGTTTTGTGCCCGCGAAACTAAGCTCGCCGCCGGTTGTGATTCACATTCAAGATGCGCATGCCAATGATGAAGCTCAAGGCAATATTAAGGAAACCCTCCGGTATTTAACAAAAGAATACGGCCTTGATTTGATTTTCCGCGAAGGCGGTATCGGAAAAATCGAGCCGGGCCTCCTCAAATTTTTCAAAGACGAATCTCTCAACCTAAAACTGCTTGATCATTTAGCGAAAGACGGCGTGGTCGGCGGCACGGAATTATTTTTAATGGAGGATGAGTGGCAAGGTTCGGTATTTGGCTTAGAGAAGCCCGAGCTTTACCGGGAGAATCTTAAAGCATTCCGGGAAGTGATTAAAAAGAAAAGCGGATCGGACCGGTTTCTTCAAACAATAAAATCAGGAATTCTCACCGAAAGTTCACATTTCCTCGATAAAAAACTGCGCGCCTTCTTTCACGAATGGCTTTTTTTTCAGGACGTTCCGACGGAGCTCATGCGGCATCTTGAGACCTTGAAAACGTATGCCTCGAAGGAGCTTAAAATCGATTTGACGAATCCGCGGGAGCAGCTGGACTGGCCGCAGCTGGTACGGATTTTTAAGCTGAAGGAGCTTGAAGCAAAGCGAAATCAAACGCTTGAGAAAGCGGAACGCGAAAAATTGCTTCAGTGGATGCAGGAAAAAGGTATCCCGAAAGAATACTTGCAGGGGATTGCTTCGGCATCGCTTGGTTCGTTGCCTCGCAATGACACCCCTGAAAGAACGGCGCTAAGCGCGACCGTCATTGCGAGGCCCGCAGGGCCGAAGCAATCTCCGAGAAATTTCCTAGAACATTTTCATGAACTCGCCGCGCCGAAGGGGTTTTCTTTTCAAGATTATCCCCATTTAAGTCTTGCCTGGGGTGCGCGAGTCCTTC
>CAZPKZ010000029.1:4321-11590 GCA_964587285.1 uncultured bacterium
TTTTCTTTTCAAGATTATCCCCATTTAAGTCTTGCCTGGGGTGCGCGAGTCCTTCAAAGTGAAATCAAATCTCAGGATTTATTTAAAGAAATAAATCGCCTGACGGAAGAGCTTCTTACTCACTTATCCGATACGCCGGAAGAAAAAGCCCTTATTTCGATTTATCAGTATTATCTGCTTCTCGCCAAACTTTTTTCACTCGAGCTTGTCCGCGAAGAGTATCTTCAAATTAAAGAACGCGCCTCAAATCTTAATCCCTCATCTCTTGCCAAGCGGCTTCGCGAGTTGCAGGCGAGCGGCTCCAAAAGAAAGAGTCGAGTGCTCCACAAAACCGTCATTGCGAGCGAAGCGAAGCAATCTCAAGATCAGGGATTGCTTCGTCCGACCGTTGGTCGTCCTCGCAATGACGCACAGATCGACGCTGTTTTCTCAAACGCCCTTTCTTTTTATGAAATGGCCGAGTCGCGCGAGAAAGTAATGTTTGAAAACATGATTTCCAAAATGAAGGAGCTTAAACAACCAAACGCGATCCTCGTCACCGGAGGATTTCACTCCGAAGGCCTTCAGCAGTTACTCAAAGAAAATCAATTTGCTTATGTCGAAGTCGCGCCGCATATTTCCCAAGTCACCGATTCCAAAACTTATCTTGATGCCATGATGCTGGACGGCAATTTACTCGCGCTTCGTTCACAGATAACGCCCGACGGGCCTGTGAATAAACCAATGACGACAGAATTGGCAACAGCTATTTTAAGGGACGCGCTTGAAACGGCTCGAGAAGCAGTGAAATCTGAAACCTTCGGCAACCTTCCTCATGAATTTTGGCTTGCGTCCACTTCCAATGGCAATCTTGTCCCAACGCTTGGCGGAGAATTTATTTCCCTGGATGAAGGAAAAACCGCCGTTGTTGTTGAAGGTGGAAAACTTGTCACTCGTCCCGCTTCCGATCTTGCTGTCCAAACTCGCGCGGAGGTGCGCGGATTAACTACGCTTGGCGTATCCGAATTATCGCGAGCGCGATTAGAATTAGTCCGTTTAAGTCGTTTGGTGGTCGGAGATGATGCCAAAGAACGGATTCAGTTGGCGATCCGAGAAATTGGTAGCAACAAACCCGATCGAGCAATCGAGAAAATCCAAGAAGCGATGTCGGGCCAATCGGTTGAAGTGCAGACGGAGCTTGGAGAAGCAGCTCGCATTATCGCCCGCGCCGAGGTGCGGGAACAAACAGAGTCTGCTCATGGGATAAAAAATTTACTGTATGGCGCCGCGAGCTGGGGATTCCAGATTGTGCGGCGGATATCATCATCACTCAAATCAGAAGATTTAAAAATTGTTGATTCTGAAATCCGAAAAATTCGAGCCGCACGATCGCCGCCTGAGTTAGCCAAAGATTACCAGCCGGGATATTTATTGATTCAAGATGCCGTTGGATCTGGAGGGGACACCAAGGACGGAAAAACTAAACAAGCATTAGAACACTTGAAATTGGCGACTCAATCATTCGATCCTCTTGACCGTTTTTGGAAGGGAGAGCGAGTGAAAAGGTTGCTTGAAATTCTTAGGGGTCATCCCGAAGTTGGTCAGTTGACTCTCCTACAGTTTGAAGGCATCGCCCACCGCTTGGTTAAACTTCATTCCGGAAATTCGAACGCCTATCAGAAGTATAAAGAGCACCTCGATTTCAGTTTTCAGCGTGTTTTTCCGCAAATACGTGAAATGGTTTTGGCCATGAGCAGTTTTGAGGAGCAGCTTCGCGCGGCCCTCATTTATTCTGCCATTGGGAATCTCATGGATCTTTCGCATCCCGATGCACTGGCAGGACTGGCCTCGGAATTGGGCGTATCGATTCATAATCCTTTGGACTTAGTTGAGACCGCTTTCAGAGAGATCGATAGCGGCAAGCTTGTCATTGGAGATGATCATCTGGATCAATTTATACACCTCCTTGAACAAAATCGCGGCCGGAAAATCCTCTATTTTGTGGATAATCACGGCGAAATCATTATGGATCAGTTGGTCGTCGAAATCCTGCTTCGCGAGGGTTATTCCGTCACCCTTGTCGGAAAAGGAGAAGTTGTCCGCGACGATGTCACAAAGGATGAAGCCTTAGATTTGATGCAGCGCTCGGACCATCTCCGCGGGTATATGGTGAACGGAAAACTCAAAGTGGTTACGGATGGTTCTTATCTTTTGGGCGCCGATTTGTCCCAAAGCGGAAACCAAGTTGAATTTTTGCACGCCTGGAAGGATGCAGCTGCCGCAATCGTAAAGGGCGCAGGCTCTTCTCATACTTTGCTGGAGCAAAAGTTATCGCTTCCAATTCTTTTGGTCCGGGCCGTGAAAGGATCTAAAAATGCTTACAAACAAATTGAACGCGTGAGAAAAGAATCCGTCGGCTACAGGCCGGGTCTTTCAAAATATCTCGATATGGCATTTATCTTCCAACCCCAAGCTGAAGAGTTTTCCGCCCCTGCTCTCCCGCAAATCGGTGCCGGCTCTTTTGGCGCCCTCCCTTCAGGCGACACTGGCTCGCTTTCGGCGGCTACCCGCGCCGAGATGCGGGCCGTTCCGATAGATCAGGCACAATTTGAAGCCGTTATTTCTGAGAGTCTAAACAAGCGAGAAGTTGAAGCGCTTCTGAAAGATGCTCAATTTAAATTAGATCAGCAATTTATGGTTCGATTGTTGAAGTTTTATTTAAAGAATGGATTTTCAACATTCCTTGATTCGGGAGAAGGAATTAATTCGGGAGAGGGAGTTGGATTGAAAGAATTTTTTCATGTCGTGTTTTGGTTCCTTGAAAAACAGGAGGGCGGCGAAGGAAGCAGACAAAATTTTAGATTTAGCGGGGAAACTTTAGCGTGGTTTGCTAAAGTCTTGGATCTTTATAATGTTCCAGAGAATGGGCATTCTTTAATTCCACTTTCTGTTCCCTTCCTTTTTTCACTTGCACTTTCTGGAGCGGTCTCGGCGGAAGACGAGCCTAAGTTGCAAGAACGTTTTAGAGCAGTTGCTCAATTTCCAAATAAATATAAATATAGAATTGTCGCTTTTCAGCTTCTGCAGCAAGGTTTCCATGATCCGAGAGGAGCGGGAAGAGACGATTATGTGACTGAAGAAAAAATCGATCTTTGGATCGCAGAATTTCTAAGCGAAATAGCGCTTCAAGGATTGGAAGAAAATATCCCCGATAGATTAAAACAAAACCTCAGGCGTGCTTTGGCTCGAGCTTGGCTTTCCTTTATTCATGATTCTCCAAAAATCCAAGCGTTAATCAAGGCACATCACCCTCAAAAAATACTTAGATGGTTGAGAAAGCTTGACCAAGAAGAATCTAATCTTGAATATTCTCTTTCGAAAATGCGCACTGGGTTGGGAACAGACATAGATAATTGGGGTTTTGGGGCATTATTAGAAGATATATTTTTTAGTCCAAGTGCACATCAAATAAACTTGAAATGGATGGCAGAACATGCCATGGCAAGACACGGACTTCGAGAGGGCGGATATAAGGATGTCATTAAGGTAATCCAAAATCTAGAGCGCGGCCGCCGCGCGGAGCTTCGCAACAATAGAGATAGTTCCACGGCAGATAATAATCGAAGCGAAGCGACTGTCTTTGCGCCTGATAGTCAAAGTGGTCGTGACGCGAGGGCGGACGCACGTGAGGCCGTGCCGAACGGCGTCCCGTCCTTTTTGCCAACCGCAAAAAGGGCCGAGCTGCGGGGCGTGAGAGGAAATGGTTCACCATGGAGGCGTTATCTCGCGGCAGCGTATCTTGGTATTTTGTCGCCCTTTTCCTCTTCATTTATTCGTGCTGAAGAGAGAGCACCCTATCGGTTTGCTCCGGATTACTCTGCGCAAGATTTACTCCAAGGAAAGGGCGTCACGGATGAATACATCGGCAAAGTGATGTATTGGGAAGGAAAGTTTCATCAAGCAGGCATCGCCTTTAACGGAAAGTCAGGCCTTACTTATGACGGACATTCGATTGATTTTAAGACAGGAGAATTAATAGGAGGCCCGCGCAATTGGAGCGCTTCCTCTAAGGAATCACTACATGTGATTATGTTGACGCTGGCGATTGCAGGAGATGCGCGGGCCCAGAAATTTGTGAATCCCGATCATCCTGAAGAAGGCGCCGTAACAGCGGTCCAAATTTTGGAGCACAAGATCACAAGTTATGAAAAATTTAATCGCGAATATCCCGGTTTCGGTGGATTTTTCCCTTGGTTTTTGGTGAGCGACGAAGGAATGAAACCCACACACGATTGGCAAGACCGTGTGCCCGGTCTTGACAACGGCGAGCTCGCCTGGCCGCTTTACGCGGCTTACCATGTGCTTGAGGATCAAGGACATCCCGATCTTGCAAAGCGCTACAAGGCCCATTTTGATCTGATGGCGGAAAATGCCGTCATGATTTTTTATGAGGGAGGCGGCAGGATTCGTGCGGAAGCTGCCATTCGCGACACGAGCGCCCGCCCAAGTCCGGACAATTACTCCAATCAGGCAGCCGGCTATTTCCTAGACGATCCCTACGAAGGGGAATTAATGGCGTTTTTTATGGATCTTTTTGGCGTTTGGCCCAATCCCGATGAGAGAGAAAAAGTGTGGATCCATAAGCGAGGTAAACTCGAGAGCGTTGAATTTATGACGCCCAAAGGGCCAATCACCGTTCAAAAAGGTCATTGGTTTTCGGCACATGAGAAGTGGGCGTATTTCGTGCTTCCTTACCAAGATGTTCCCATTGCGCGGAGGGTTCTCGTCAGTGGTGAAAAAGCGCGGACTTGGCATTCTGCACTAAAAGGTATTCCCGGTCTTTTTGCATCCGTCCATGGAGTGGTTCAAGGTAATGAAAATCCCCCCTATATTTCGGATTTAGGCACTCAAGCCATTGCCCGCGAGCGGGTGACGCGTCAGGATGTGGTAACGCCCTACGCAAGTTTCCCGGTCATCTTAGCAGGGGGTCCCGGCATTGGACTCGTATGGTATGACCTGATGCTCGATGGTCCCCGAATGCAGGGGCCGAATGGATCTACTGAGTCCATTGACGTGAAGGGAACTGCGATTGCACCGCTTCTTACTTGGGACGCCAAAATTACAACGGTCGTTGCTCTGGTTGGGGGGATTACTGACGAGACGGCAGCAGCTCTTAAAAAGGATGGCCGCTATCAGCATTTCTTCGATCTTGTGGATCGTGAGTACAGCCGAGCGTTTCCGAGGTTAGAAGGCGAAGATCTGCCTTTTGCCGAGCCCACCGCAGTTATTCCGATGACATTAGGTGACTTTCAATTGGTTCCTAAAGGGATCGCGGGCGCGGAGGGCGCGGTTGATATCCTAAAGGGCACTGAATTTCAGGGCGGAGGCAGTCTCCTTCAAAAACATCGAATCCAAAACGGAGAACTGGTCCTTCCGGCGAGTGATGGTTACGTTTGGAACAGAATTAAGCGCGTCGATCTCGAGAAGCAACCCGTTCTTAATCTAACGGTGCAAACGAATGCGGAAGGCCCTGTGATGCTTGAGGTGAAAAACACAGACGACCAATTAGTTACGGAAAGGAAATTTGCCCTCCAAGTTCCTAATACAGGAGGAAAACCAAGGACTTTTGCCCTTGATCTTTCAACCATTCCGATTATCGCTGAAAATAAAATTGCCGGAATCTTCGTTTTCTCTGATCCGCAAGTCACCCTCCGTGTCCAATCAGGCACTTTAACGGCTAAGCCGGCGGAAGGAAGCGAAATTCTGAAGTGGGACGGGCGCCGTTTTGTACGGGATGTTAAAGAGCAGCCTCCGCAACCGCCGGCCCTTGAAGTGGATGACATTCTCGGGAAAGTGAACTTTCAACCGGGCGGCGGTATTCGATTTAAACATGAGGCAACGCTTCAACTCGAGAGATCAGGCGGCTGGATTTGGGGTCACATGCCGGCACGGGATCTTGCTGAGCGCCCCTATGTCGTCTTTGATGTAAACACCAAAGGCGGCCGGCTTTGGCTTGAGCTTAAGAATAAGAACGACCAAGCCATTGTGGGTAAGCCGCGATTTAATGTGATGAAAGTCGCTCTTAACTTCCCTGACACAAAGGGGAAGAAACTGCCGGTTGCCTTTGATCTTTCTCCGCATTTGATCCGCGGCGTGGGCGACCAAGCGGCGCGCATTATTGCCTTTTCTGATCCGGAAGCTGATTTCGAGATATCGGTCATTGGTTTTGTTACCCCTGATGAATTGAAGGCCCTTGGCTTGAAACCCCGCGCGGAGCTGCGAGGTTGGTATGACCAGGGGAAGCTGGGAGATGAGATGGAAGGCAGTTTTCGTTTGATTAGTCTTTTAGGTACCGAAGTAAGGGAAAGCAAAAGAGAGCAGCAACCCTATCCACCTAAAGTCATTGAACTAATGAAAAAAACTATTGCGGAACTCGAAGCAGAGCCTCTCTTCCAACATGTTGTTGATCGTGGAAGGGAAGTCCTGATGTTTGTTCATGCTTTGCACCCGAAACATGGAAGTTTGGTTCTCGTAGCCAATGAGCAAACGAAGTTCTATCCACCTTCCTTTGTCAATCAGGCAAAGCAATTATTGCCTCAGGCTCAAGATCAACCGGATCGCTCCCTCATACAATCCCAAGTGAAGGATTTCGTTATAAGAATCCACCTATGGGGCAAACTGCGGGCAATTTCCGAGCATCTAGACCGCTATCCTGAAGAATTTACAAGGCATGTTGCTCGTTTTATGTCTAATTTAGAAAACTTCCCCTCTTCGACTTCTCCATCTCCGCCTATTAAATCTGCCAAGGAGGTCATTCGGATTATCACGCTTTATGAATCCCTTAATCAGTTGGCCCAAACTCGCAAGGAAAACTTGCGGTGGATTATCCCAAAAGCTGAAGAAGTTGCTAAGAGTTTGCGTGAGCGTAGCCCATTGGCCTTAGATGAAGCGCAGAAAATAATAGATTTTGTCCGCAATTGGGAAAGAGCCGCTAGTGCCATATCTTTTCATGAGACAAGGAATTGGATTCCTGAAAGCATCATTCAAAAATGGGAAGCTTATCAAGACCAGCTCCAAACTTCTCCTGCCAGCTATGAAGGCGAAGCAAGCCGATTCGCCAACGGAGTAGGATGGTTAGCGGATCTCCATCTCTATATTTATTATCATCCAGATTCCCGGCCGCAAACATTGATCACGGAGGCGATGAGGCTTGCGAAAGAATTGGAAGAAAACCCCACCAATCCGCTTGCGATTCGCAGCGCTGAGCTTTTAGTTTCACATTCCAACCGC
>CAZPKZ010000030.1:0-11342 GCA_964587285.1 uncultured bacterium
CAGGCAGGAAATATTGCCGTCTACGACGACTGCTTCGCTGCCTGTCCCCTTTTTGGAAACCAAAACGATTATGCTCTCCACTTGGCCCACTCCTAGATTTGAGGGCAAATTTGATCAGGAAGCAAAGCAAGTTCAAGTCTTTCAAGATGCTGTGATTGGTATCCGAGATTTGAGGACGCGTTTAGGTTTGAAACCTTCTGAGAAACTAAATTTTGTTCAAGTAACCATTAGAAACGATGAAATGCGAGAGTTCCTCAATAAAAGTAAGGATTATAAATCAGCGATCGCTCATCTTTGTCAGGTAGAAGTAATTGAAATTGCTACAGAAGGACATAAAAAACCAGGAATGATTAGCAAAATTTATGGATATATGGAAATTTTCGTGGCGGGGCTTTCTCCAGATTTGCTCAAGATCGAAGAAGATCGGACGAAAAAGAAAATCGCGGAACTCGAAGGCGTTGTCCGCGGGATTGATTCGCGCCTATCGGATTCCAAGTTTGTGTCGAGTGCGCCCGAGGAAGTTGTCGAAAAAGAACGCCTCCGAAAAGAAGATTTCACAAAACAACTTTCCGCTTACCGAGAAAATTTAGCTTTATTTAAACAATCATGACACAAATTACAGGATACGCGGCGTTAAAACGCAAAATGAAGCTGAAGCCCTTTCGGTATGAAGTGCCGAAGCCGGGCCCGCATGAGGTTTTGATTGAGGTGACAGATTGCGGCATTTGCCACAGCGACATTCATTTGATTGATGATGATTGGAAGATGTCGGTTTACCCGCTTGTGCCCGGCCATGAAATTGTCGGCCATCTTAAAGATGCCGGCTCGAATGTGCTTCATTTGAAGCAGGGCGAGCGCGTAGGAGTTGGCTGGCAGGCGGGAAGCTGTATGAATTGCGAGTGGTGTCAAAAGGGGCTTGAGAATCTTTGTTCAAATTCAAAAGCGGTTTGTAACGAAAATCACGGCGGCTTCGGCTCGCTCGTCGTTTGTGACAGCCGGTTTGTGATTCCGATTCCGGCCGAATTTGATTCCGAAAACGCGGCGCCGCTTCTTTGCGGAGGGGTGACCGTTTATTCGCCCTTGAAAAATCACGGCGTAAGGCCTCAGGATAAAATCGGGGTGATCGGAATCGGCGGATTAGGGCATTTGGCCGTCCAATTTGCCAATGCGTTAGGCTGTGAAGTGACCGCTTTTTCGAGCAGGCCTGAGAAAGAAAAAGAAGCAAAAAGTTTCGGCGCGAGCCATTTTGTCGTCCGGAAAAACAAAAAAGACATTCAAGCACTCGCTCACCAATTCGATTTTCTGCTTTCAACCGTGAGCGTCGATTTGGACTGGCCGCTTTACATGGACCTTCTGCGTCCCAAAGGAAAACTGTGTATCGTGGGCGCTTCGCCTTCTGATGTTAAAGTGCCGCCGTTTTCTTTGATCGTAGGAGACCGTTCCATCGCGGGGAGCGTCATCGGAAGCCCGAGCATGATTCGCGAAATGCTCGCGTTTTGTATTCAGCACCGGATTAAGCCCAAGACCGAAGTCTTTGACATCCGTCAGGTGAATCACGCCATTGACAAAATTCGTAAAAATCAAATTCGTTATCGAGCAGTTTTAAAACACGAGTTAACTTAGGAGAAGAAAAAATGAAAAAATCAATTTTATTGTTTTCAATTGTTTTAATTGCTGTGGCGCTTTCAGGATGCGGTGTCGCGGTGATCGAAGACGGCCAGACAGGCGTGAAGGCTGATTTCGGCAAAATTCAGGATCAGCCTCTCAATACCGGATGGCATTGGTACGTCCAGATATTTACCTGGATTGAAACGTGGAACGTGAAAACCCAGGAAATCAAAGAAACGGCAAGCGTTCCTTCCTCGGAAGGCTTGATCGCCCAGCTCGATGTCACGGTGCTTTATAATGTTCCAAAGGACAAAGCGGTTTTTGTCCGGAAAACAATCGGCGGCAATTACCGTGAAACGGTCCTTGAGCCTTATGTCCGCGAGGCGATTCGCAATGTCGTCAGCGGCTATCAGGTCAAAGCGCTCTACAGTATTGAAGGCCGGTTTGAAATCGGAAAGAAAATTCTCGAATTTTTAAAAGGTAAACTGGATGAGCGCGGAATTATGATTCAAGATGTCCTGTTGAGGGACGTTCGCTTGCCGCTCGTATTTTCCCAGAGCATTGAACTCAAACTCAAAACCGAGCAAGAGGCGCTTCAAAAAGAATTTGAGCTTCAAAAGGCCAAGAAAGACGCCGAGATTGCTGTGGCAAGAGCCGAAGGAACGGCCAAGAGCAACCGGATCATTGCCGACAGCATCAACGAAAATTATCTTCGCTACCGCTGGGTCGAGGGGCTTCAGTCGAATGAAAAGCAGGTAGTTTACGTTCCGACGGAAGCCAATCTTCCGATCATGGAAGCCAACCGCTGGAAAGATTTTAAGACGGAGTAAAAAGATGTCCGCCCGCAGGGCGGCTGCGAATTCCGCGAATTACGATTGCGAACGAGTACGGATTAAGATAGGATAGTTCTCAACCTAGTAACCAGGAGGCTTTAATGAAAAAGCTGATTGCGATCCTAACGATGTGTTTATTGGTGAGCTCACCGGCTTACGCTTACACGTACAACATTCCCCAGGGAATGGGCCACAAGATTATCCGGGGCGCCGTCAATTTGTTCACAGGCGTGGTTGAAATTCCGATGCAAACTTATAAGGGTTATCACAAAGGCCTCAAATTCATTAAAAACGTACCCACTTCAAAAGCAGTCGGAACGATTCTCGGCCTTTTCCGCGGCTTTGGGCACGCGGCAGGCCGCGTGATTTGGGGCGGAACCGAACTCTTCGGTTTCTGGGCCGCCAATCCGGCCACGAATGAAGGCGTCGGCATTCCGTTTGACGCCCCCTATGCGTGGCAGATGGGTGAGCAATACGATATTTTCAAACCCACCCTGGCTCAAGGTTTGATGCCCATCCCGAGAAAACTGGGTCACGGCTTGGCCAACTCGTTTGCGGCCATCCTTGAAGTTCCGGGACAAACGATTCAAGGTTCCCGAGACGGCAATGCCATCAAAGGATTAGGCAAAGGCTTTTGGTTTTGGTGGAGCCGCGTCGTTTATGGCTTCAGCGGGATTGCCGGCTGCTTAACTCCGAACTCGCTTGACAATCCGGGTTATCCATTGAACGGCGATTGGCCCTGGTCTGCCTTAGTCGGTGAAGCGGAAGCGCCAATCGAAGTATAATCGGCCTTACAAAAATAATTTCAGTTTGTTTCAAAAGGTGACGGTTGCCTCAAAACAGCCGTCATCTTTTTTCTTTAGCAAGTCAAATCGAAAATCGGAAGCGGCCTGTGAGCGCTGTGCCGGCAAGCCGCCCGTGGTTTAAAATATCAATGAATAAACGAGTTTTATCGGTTTTATTTATTATTTGTATCGGCTTGGTTCTACTGAAAAAAGTTTGCGCTGAAGAGCCTTCCTCACAGCCAAATCAAGGCCTTCCTTTGGGGGAACGCTTAGTGTATCAAATCACTTGGCTGCGCATTCCCGTGGCCGTCGGCGAATTGTGGGTCAAGGAAAAAACGAACCTCGCGGGCCGGGAGGTCTATCATGTCGTGGGAATTATCGAGACCAATAAAGTCTTGTCCAAAATTTTTCCGATGCACGATGAAGCCCACAGCTGGATCGACGCCGAGACGCTGGAATCGGTCCAATTTGAAAAGAAGGTCAATGAACTTTTCATCAAAGCGCATGAGCGAATGACCTTTGACGCGGCGAAGAAAAAAGGATATTTCGAGTCCTTCAAGACCGGCAAGAAAGCAGAATTCGAGATTACCGCGCCTGTGCACGATGTGATCAGCGCTATTTTCTGGGCCCGCAGGCAGGCGCTCGAACCGGGCAAGTCCGTCCATACGACGCTTATGGTCGATCAAAAAAAATGGGCGCTTGAGGTCAAGGTGCTTCGCAAAGAAATCGTGAAATTTCACGGACATAAAATTGAAACTTTCCGCCTCCAGCCGAATACGCGTGTGAATGGAACGGAAATTCGCGGAAAAGCTTACTTCAATTTAACCACCGATGCTTCCAGGATCCCCATTCGGGGAACTTATAAGGCTCCTTTCGGGCGCGTTACAGGTACCCTTCAAGAAACTGAATCTTCCGCAGGGTAAAAAGTGGTACAATCTCCGTTGATGGAAACCAAAGAAATCAGTATTCCCAAAATTCAGCGGACCATTTGGGTCAAAAAAGATAACGAACGCGTCATTCAAATCATCGACCAACGTCATTTGCCGCATCGGTTGGTGATCGAAGATCTCCAGACGTCAGATGAGGTCGCGCGCGCGATTAGCGAGATGCGTGTGCGCGGCGCTCCGCTCATCGGAGTGACCGCCGCGTTCGGTTTATACTTGGCAGCGCTTGAAGCTCCGAGCGCATCCTTTGATTCGTATTTAAAGGAAGCTGCGGCCAAGCTAAAAGCTACTCGGCCGACGGCGGTCAATTTGGAATGGGCTTTGAACCGTGTTTTGAAAGCCGTCAGTTTGGAGCAGTCGAAAGATGAGAAAATTAAAATCGCTTTTGAAACGGCGCATCAAATTGCGGAAGAAGATATCGAGACATGCCGGAAAATCGGTGAGCACGGCGCCAAAGTCATCCGGGAATTGAGCGAAAAGAAAAAAGGAAAACCCGTCAATATTCTCACACATTGCAACGCCGGGTGGCTTGCGTGCGTGGAATGGGGGACCGCCACCTCGGCGATTTACCAAGCGTTCGATCAAGGCATCAGCCTTCATATATGGGTCGATGAGACAAGACCTCGAAGCCAAGGGGCAAGTCTGACGGCCTGGGAAATGTCAGAGCGCAAAATTCCGCATACGGTGATTACTGATACGATGGCCGGGCATTTAATACAGCGCGGAAAGGTGGATCTTGTGATTGTCGGAACTGACCGGACGACTCGATCGGGTGATGTCGGAAATAAAATCGGAACGTATCAAGTGGCTCTTGCCGCGAAAGATAATCACATTCCTTTTTATGTCGCCCTTCCGTCAAGCAGTATCGATTGGAATTTGAAAGATGGCCTGAGCGGTATTCCGATTGAGGAACGCTCCTCTGATGAAGTCGCTTATGTCCAAGGCTTGTGTGACGGTGAAATAAAGAAAGTGCGCGTAATTCCTGCAAGTTCAAAGGTTGCCAATTTTGCCTTTGATGTCACGCCGAGCCGTTTAATCACGGCTCTGATCACAGAGCGCGGAATCAGCGCGGCAAGTGAAGAAGGCTTACTCACACTTTTTCCGGAAAAAAAGGCCAATCGATGAAACCACAGATTCGTTCCCTCATCCGCCAAGCGCTTCGCGAGGATATCGGCTCAGGTGATCTGACGACGAAAGCACTTGTGCCTCCCGATCTTTCAGGCACGGCTTACATTCAAGCCAAGTCAAACGGAATCCTGTGCGGAGGCGAGGTAGTCAAAGAAGTATTTCGCTTAATTGATTCGCGCCTCAAAGTAGCGCAGACAGTTTCGGATGGAGGGTGCGTCTCGAAAGGCAAGAAAGTGTTTATCCTAAAAGGGCGGCTAAGTTCTATTTTGAAAGGTGAGCGGGTCGCGCTTAATTTTTTAGGGCATCTTTCAGGCATTGCTACACTGACCTATCAATTTGCCGCGAAAATCAAAGGAACGCGCGCCAAAATTTACGACACCCGGAAAACAACTCCGCTTTGGCGTGAGCTTGAGAAATATGCCGTCAGAACCGGCGGTGGCGTCAATCACCGTTTCGGGCTTTGGGATGAAATCTTGGTAAAGGATAACCATTGGGCAGCCATTCGGCCTCTGCTTGAAAAAACACGCTGCCGCTATTTCGGCGAACGGCTCAAGCCCGCATTGGCGCGTAAAAAAGTTCCGGTCGAAATCGAAGTCGCGAGCTTAAGGGAATTAGCACATCTTTTGGACGGCAAATTCTGCCCGGACCGTATTCTTCTCGATAATTTTTCCGTGCGCGATTTAAAACGCGCAGTCAAATTCGTAAAAAAAATGCGCCGGGGAATTTCACTCGAAGCCTCAGGCGGCATTACGCTTGCCAATGTCCGCGCAGCTGCCAAAACGGGTGTGGGCCGTATTTCCGTCGGGGCCCTGACTCATTCCGCGCCTGCCCTCGATTTTTCCCTGAATGTCAAAATTTAAACTCATTTCCAAAATGCAGCCGAAAGGCGATCAGCCTCAGGCGATTGACAAGCTGGTGAAGGGCCTTGAAAGCGGCTCGAAGGAGCAAGTGTTGGTCGGAGTCACCGGCTCCGGCAAAACGTTCACGATGGCGCACGTGATCGCGAAGTGGGGAAAGCCGGCGCTTGTCATTTCTCACAATAAAACCCTCGCGGCCCAGCTTTACGGCGAGCTGAAAGAATTCTTTCCCGAAAATGCCGTCGAGTATTTCGTTTCCTATTATGATTACTATCAACCCGAAGCGTATGTGCCTCACACGGATACTTATATTGAAAAGGACGCTTCCATTAATGATGACCTTGATCGCCTGCGCCTCGCCGCCACCAGTTCCATTCTGTCGCGCGAGGATGTCGTTATTGTTTCAAGTGTTTCCTGTATTTATGGTTTAGGCTCGCCTGAAGATTGGCAGGGAATGCTGATCCAAATTGAGGAAAATCAAGAAATCCCCCGCGATCAATTGCTTTCAGGCCTCATCGGAATCCAGTATGAGCGTAGTGACCAACTCAAGCGCGGCGCTTTTCGGGTGCGCGGGAATACGGTCGATTTTTATCCTTCGTATGGCGAAAGCCCGTACCGGATCCAATTTTCAGGTGATCGGATTAGTGAAATCACGCTTTTGGACGCCGCCCAGTTTCGGCCCGTCAAACGTTTCGAGCGGCTTGCGATTTATCCTGCCAAACACTTTGTGACGACTTCCGAGCGGATCGAAGGCGCAATGAAATCAATCGCAGAAGAACTCGCGTGGCGCGTCAAAGAGCTGACGAAACTGGGCAAAGACCTTGAGGCGAAACGGCTTGAATCGCGCACGCGCTACGATTTGGAGATGCTCAAAGAAGTCGGCTACTGCTCGGGAATCGAAAATTATTCCCGCCATCTTTCAGGCCGCTCAGCCGGCTCCAAACCTTACACGCTTTTGGATTATTTTCCGAAAGAGTTTCTCACTTTAATCGATGAATCGCATCAAACCATTCCCCAAATTCGCGGAATGTATCAGGGTGACCTTTCCCGGAAAAAAATTCTGGTGGAACATGGTTTTCGCCTGCCTTCGGCTTTGGATAACCGGCCGCTCAATTTCGCCGAATTTGAGCGAATGGTTCGCGAAGTCATTTACGTTTCCGCGACGCCGTCTTCTTATGAAATGATGAGAGCGAACCAGATCGTCGAGCAAATCATACGCCCCACAGGCCTGATCGATCCTGTTATTGAGGTGCGGCCCACCGAAGGGCAGATTGATGATTTGATCAAAGAAATTAAATTACGCGCGAAGCATAAAGAGCGCGTTTTGGTGACCACGCTCACCAAACGGATGGCGGAAGATTTGAGCCGGTATTTGAAAGAAGCGGGTATTCAAGGGCATTATCTTCATTCGGAATTTGACGCCTTTGAGCGCGTTGAAATCTTAAGGGACCTGAGGCTTCAGAAATATGATTGCATCGTTGGAATTAATTTGCTCAGGGAAGGATTAGACCTTCCCGAAGTTTCACTCGTTGTTATTTTAGACGCGGACAAGGAAGGTTTTTTAAGAAGTGATGTCTCACTCATCCAAATCGCGGGCCGCGCGGCCAGGCACATTAATGGAAGGGTGATTATGTATGGCGAGAAAGTGACGGATTCCATGAAAAAAGCCATTGAAGAAACCAAAAGGCGCCGCAAACTCCAAGAAGAGTTCAATCTTAAAAATAAGATCACGCCCGTTTCCATTCAAAAGGAAATCCGTTTGGGGATTGAGCAATGGCGGAAAGCGGAGGATTGGGTTGGCGAAGTCGTCGGCGCAAGCGGCAAAGAACATGAAGTTAAATCTTATCTCGCTTATCTTTACGACCGGATGATGCGCTCATCAAGCGCGCTTGATTTTGAGCGCGCCGCTAAATTTCGGGACGAAATTAAAAAATTTGAGGCCGAACACGGGCTTGAGAAAGAATCCAAACTTAAACTTTGAATGGTACCGTCATTGGGAGCGAACGAAGTGAGCGAAGCAATCTCAGTACTCGGAGATCGCCACGCCCCTTCGGGGCTCGCGATGACGATTGGCTTTTTTTCCTGATTCTGGTTTGACATTTGAGGTCATTGGATTATAATTTAACGTGATGGACGATCCGCTCAAGTTTTTTGAAGATCAAAAAATCATCGCGGTCATTCGCGCGACAGAACATGCCGATGCCGAGGCGATCGCAAAAGCCTTAATCGACGGTGGCATAAAAATCCTGGAAGTCACTCCCAATATCCCTCAGTACACGAAATTAATCGAGTCGATTGTCAAACAGGATCAAATTTTAGTCGGCTTTGGCTCGGCCGTCGACGGGGAACAGGCCCATCGGGCGATTAGCTCTGGAGCGCGCTATGTGAGCAGCCACTACACCGACAAAAATATTTTTACCGTTTGTAAAAATAATAATGTGGTGGTGATTCAAGGCGCCGCTACGGTGAATGAAGCGATGGAAGCTTATAATCTGGGCGTGGATTTGATCAAAATTTATCCCGCCAATTTTCTGGGCGACGCGCCTTACATCAGCCGCCTGAGACGCTCTTTTCCGTTTTTGAAACTGGTTCCTTCAGGGGGCGTGAATTTGGAGAATTTTATGGATTATCTGAGGGCCGGTGCGAGCGCCTGTGTGGTCAGCCGGAGTTTATGCGACAAGAGTTTGATCCGCGCCCATCAGTGGACAGAAATCACCGAACGCGCTAAGCAGTTCGTCCAAAAAGTCGAATCCTTAAAAATCCCTCGCTAGCAGCAAATCTTTCTATAATCCTTTAATTAGGCGCCGCCCGCGTTTGCAGCTGATCTATACATGGGGTATTCTTTAGGTAACCATAGGCTGGCTGTGAAGGTCATTTCATTCGATTCAAAAATCTGTCAAAATTTGGAACAAGCACTCAAACAAGAATGGCGCGAAACCAATCAGTTTGGCGGCTTCGCTTCATCCACGATCATCTCGGCTAACACGCGCCGCGAACACGGCCTTTTCATCGCCCAATTGAGCCCGCCCTTGGCAGCCCATGTTTTTTTGAATAACGTTGAAGAAACCCTCTTCATTGACGATTTGGCGTATCCGCTTTCGACGCAGCTATTTGCCAATACGGTTTATCCCGAAGGTTATAAAAATTTAAGTGAATTTTCATTCAATCCATTTCCCACATGGATTTTTCGCGTTGAGGACCTCGTGATTGTCAAAGAGGTTATTTTTTTATATGAGGAACAAAGCGTGATCATCCGCTATCGAATCGCGGAAGGTGACCAAACTTTGGTGCGGTTAGAGCTCAGGCCGCTTGCCGCTTTTCGAGACCTTCATTCTCTGACGCATCAAAGTGATCGTTTGAACACACAAATCGAAACCTCGCCGGGACGGATCCGCTTCGCGGGGTTCTTTTTTCACCACAATGCCGCCATTTTGGATCGTTCTCCGTGTTGGCGGACGGGCCTCCAGTATCCGGAAGAAAAAAAGGCGGGCCTTGATTTTGAGGAAGATCTTTTTTCTCCGTTCCGGCTCGTTTACACCTTTCTCAAAGGACAGGAAGTTTTTCTTTGTGCTTCGATACAAGATCGGGCCTCCATTAATCCCGATTTTATGGTTTTGAAGGAAAAAGACCGCAGGCTGAAGACGTCCTAACCCTAGCATCATCTTTCATTTAAGTTAGCATCCCCATTCCTTGAATCTGCGTTTGACAATGAATCTATTCATTGTTATAATTAAACCCTTTTACCGTCAACACTTACAGAAATTTTTCAGCCGCCGGCGATATTTTTACATTCAATGAAGATTGAAAAACAAAACTTAGCGATTGCCGCCTTATTTTTACTTTGTTTTTTTCCCGGCACGACGCAAGCCACCTTTTTTGGGGAAGTAAAAACCGGCCTTCAAAATGTTGCCAGCGACAAATATGGGTATTCGCTTTTTGTCCCCGCGGATTACACGCCGGATCGCAGCTGGCCGATGGTGATGGCGCTTCATCATAGCGGGGAGCGCGGTGAGAACTACATGAAGATGTGGACAGAAGCCGCGAAACAGCACGGCATGATCATCTTCTGCCCGACTTATGAGGAACCGAGAAGCGGGCTGCCCTTTGATCATGACAATCGGCTGATTAAGCTAAAGCGGGAAATTCAAAATCAATACGAGATCGACCCCAATCGCATTCTGATCGCCGGTTTCGGAAGCGGCGGGCATTACGCTTTTTATATGGGGCTTCGGTATCCGAAAGAATTCAGCGCCATCGCCTCGGTCGGGAATGCGACGGAAGGAAGTTTGAAAAAATTATTTACGTTTTCCTATGCCGATGTCAATCAGCTTCCCATTTTGATTTTGGTGGACGAAGAAAGCGAAATTACGAATTCACCGGAATCAATGGCGGAACTTAAAAATCTTCATGCGCGGGGTTATCTGGTTGAGACCGTCGAGGCTGAGGCATCGAGTGACCTTAAAAATCCGAATACGAACTCATATATTTTAGAATGGTTTGATCAAGTAAGCGCCCAACGCGAGAGCGGGCTTGAGAAACGTTCTTTTAGCGTTAAACAAGAGTTTTACGAATGGATCGACAACTTGTTGCAGAATCGTTGACCGCGAACGAAATCGCCGAGGAAGGATACAAGAAGTCAATGGCCGAACTGACGGGTGCGCAAATCATGATTGAATGTTTGAAACAGGAAGGCGTGGACTATGTCTTCGGCCTTCCCGGAGGCGCCATTCTTCCGACGTTTGATGCGCTTTATGATTCCGGGCTTAAATTTATTTTGGTGCGACACGAGCAAGGAGCCGCTCATATGGCAGATGGTTACGGGCGCGCCACAGGAAGGCCGGGCGTTTGCTTGGTGACCTCGGGCCCCGCCGCGACCAA
This sequence comes from uncultured bacterium, assembly GCA_964587285.1. GTDB lineage: Bacteria > Omnitrophota > Omnitrophia > Omnitrophales > Danuiimicrobiaceae > 01-FULL-45-10b. The sequence goes on from CAZPKZ010000030.1 coordinate 11,034, forward strand.
CACCGTGACGGGCCTTGCCACGGCTTATATGGATTCAGCGCCGATGGTGTGCATCACAGGGCAGGTGGCGACTCACGCGATCGGAAGCGACGCGTTTCAGGAAGCGGACGTCATCGGAATTACCCGTCCCGTCACTAAACATAATTATTTAGTCAGGGATGTCCGGGATCTTACCCGAATTGTCAAAGAAGCTTTTTATATCGCGAAGACCGGCCGGCCGGGGCCTGTGTTGATTGATTTTCCCGTGGATGTCAGCCGTGCTAAGTGTGAATTTGTATATCCAAAACAGGTGAAAATTCGAGGTTATCA
>CAZPKZ010000031.1:0-11162 GCA_964587285.1 uncultured bacterium
CTGCCTCCATCCGTTAAGATCGAAGCCAAATGCCAACTGATGGCTTCTCCTTCGCGGTCAGGGTCGGTCGCGAGGTAAACGGTTTCCTTGCCTTCGGCTTGCTTTTTAAGTTTGCTGACGGTTTTTTTTGCTTTGGTGGGAATCACATACTCAGGGGTGAAACCGTTTAGCAAATCCACTCCCATTTTACTCTTGGGAAGGTCGCGAACGTGCCCGAAAGAAGCTTCTACCTGATAATCGCGGCCCAAAAACTTGTTGATGGTTCCGGCCTTTGCGGGCGATTCAACGATGACAAGACTTTTGGCCGATTGTTTTTGCTCCTTACTCATCCGCCACCGACAAATTGTACAATTTCAACCGTATCATTTTCATTGAGGGCCACGTTAGAATAAATGCTCCGATCGATGACTTTTTGGTTTAGCTCTAAAGCCACGGACCTTTTTTTCAACCCGAAAAGTTCGATTAATTTTTCGAGGGTCGTTCCGCCCGGAACTTCCCGACTTGCGCCATTGATGCAAATTTTCATAGTATTTCGGCTCTTTTCAGCTTAAACAATACTTTTAGATTATAGGAAGTTATCTGGCAGTTGTAAAGAAAGTTTATCGGACGTTGTGAGACATTACGTAAACTGCTGGAAGGAATGACGTTATAGACGATTTAACAAGCAGAGAAAAAGAGAATCGCGGAAAGGCATGCGCTCATTATAGATACAGATGTCAATTAAAACACCCATCTTCCGGCGAATACCTAACTTCCGGTGAGAAAATTAAGCGTTAACGACGTGCGTTTTAGCCCAAGTATCAGCCAACCGATTCCCCTTCGTCAGAATAAAGACAATTTCGATGATGTAACCGATAACCAACACAAACGGAACCATCAAGAGAATGTTGCGGATAAAAGCCTGCCCGAGCGATACTTTTCCCCCGTCAAGTGTCACGAGCTTAAGGCCTACTAGCTTACGGCCTGGGGAAAAAACAGTATCACGGAAAAGAAGCCATCCAATATTGATGGCGATCAAAATAACGTTGCGGATTCCCTCCGGCACAGCCAATAAAATCAGTCCGGCTAAGATTCCAAGCAAAATCGGAATGATCAGCAAATCCACTAATGCTGACAAAAACCGCTTCCCTTTGGGTACAGCCCCTGAACTTGACCCACCTATTACGTCGGATCCTCCATTAACCATAACTCGTGCTCCTTTCGTTTAATCTTTATGAGTGATGTCTTGAGGAGGAAGTATAACCAATACGCCTACTCATTTCAAGCAATTGTCATTTCTTAACTTCTTAGCCGAAGGACTGATCCGTCCTCTGGCGGAGGACGTACCGACCGCCGAAAACGCGTCTTACCATGCCATCAAGTTCGAGCTGGATCATCCGCGAACGAATTTGGCGAGGATCTTCCTGAAGACAGCTTACAATTTCATCAAATGAAAGCGGTTCATTTCCCAGCAATTGAACTACCGGATCTTGAAGTTTCCCGTCAACGAGAGACGTCGATCGGGATGTAGGGGTAAATGATTCGACCGAAGCGCGAATCTGAGGCAGCAGATCCTCCAGGATATCCTCCGGCCCGACCGTTAGTTTCGCTCCATCTCGTATTAATTGATTGGTTCCGCTCGAAGTCATCGAATTAATGGGCCCGGGGATCGCATACACCTCACGGCCTTCTTCGATGGCAAGCCGCGCGGTGATCAAAGACCCACTCTTTAAACCCGCTTCCACCACTAAAACGCCTTTGGAAAGGCCGCTGATGACTCGGTTACGCTGCGGAAAATTAAACGCCTGCGGCAATGTGGCAAGAGGAAACTCGCTGATCAAAGCGCCGCTTTCCGCAATCTGCTCGAAAAGTTTCGCGTGTTCTTTCGGATAAATGACATCCAAGCCGCAGCCCAACACCGCGATCGTCCGGCCTTTGGCGCGAAGAGCGCCCCGGTGCGCTTCCGCGTCAATGCCTCGCGCAAAACCGGAAACAACCGTGAGCCCGCGCTCGGCGAGTTCAGATGAAAAACGGCCCGTGGTTTTGATTCCGTAAGCGGTAGGATACCGGGAACCCACAATGGCGACGGCGATTTCATCTTCAGGAATCAAAGTGCCCTTGATGTACAAAATCAACGGAGGATCGTAAATCGTCAGTAAATTTTTCGGGTATTCGGAATCTAAAATCGAAAGAATCCGGATGCCGCTTTGTGCGCACCGTTCCCGATCGCTTTCAAATTCACCCGAGGATAGAATATCCTCAAAGGAAGCGGCAAAATCCCTTCCCTCCTCAAAAAAAGACTCAAGCTGCGCCAAGACTTCGGCTTCCGAAAGCCCGGCCACACGGCACTTCTCGTTTAAATGTTTAAACTTTTGAATCCCAAAACCGCTCGTGCGGTTTAGAATCCAAACCGTTTTTTGAATTTGCATCCCTTAGAACCCTCTTCCCAAACTATCGGTAAAAGATAATCCAAAGATACTGCGATCCAAAAATCTTAATCCAATGCGCCAGCACAAGGCCGATAAAAAAACCGACCGCCAGCATGATTCTGCCTTTCATCGTACGCTCCTGTAATGATCCACTATGTTCCGAACCCATTTTTCAGGGATGTTATCAAACACGTCCACTTTTCCAATCTTTCTTGGCAAAACAAACCTGAGCTTTCCGTTCCTCACCTTTTTATCGCGCTTCATCAATTCGAGGATCTTTGAACTTGAAAAACGATACTTCGCGGGAAAACTGATTTGTTTGATCAAACTAATTTGCCGCGCTTGATCCCGGATTGAAAAAAATCCCATTTTTAACGCCAGTTCACCGGCCAGGATCATTCCGCACGCCACTGCTTCTCCGTGCGCCATCTTAAAACCCGAAGCGGCCTCAAGCGCGTGAGCAAATGTGTGCCCGTAATTTAATATCATCCGTTTACCCTTTGTTTCCCGTTCATCTTCCTCGACTACTTTTGCTTTCACGAGAGCGGAGCGCCAAACGATTTCCTCCAGAAATTGAATTTCGGCGGGCCCTAACGAACGCCGCTTCACTGATTTGATGAACCATCTGCCTTTCTGCTCTAAAAGTTCGAACAGCTTTCGGTCCTGGATCATTCCGTATTTAATGACTTCCGCAAGGGAATCTTTAAACACTTTGAGCGGGATCGTTCTTAAAGTCTCTACGTCCGAAATAACTATCCGGGGCTGGTAAAACGCCCCGATCATATTTTTGGCGCCCGGTAAATCGATCCCCGTTTTCCCGCCGACGGCGCTGTCCACCTGGGCCAAAAGCGTCGTGGGAACCTGCACGAGCGAAACGCCGCGCATAAAAGTGGAGGCGGCAAAACCGGCCAAGTCCCCTACCACTCCGCCGCCCAAAGCCAAAACGGTGCTCGTGCGGTCCAAGGGGATTTGGGCCATTTCACTCCATAATTTGGAAAGTTCTTTCTCGGATTTGTCGCGTTCATCACCGTGAGACAAATGATAAGAAAAAACTTGATACCCCGATCGGCCGAGCGATCTGGCTACCCGCGGTAAAAAACGGCGCGCCACTTTTTGGTTTGAGACGACTAAAACTTTCCGGCCCAATTTGAGCGGTCTGACAAAAGCGCCTATTTGATTCAGCAAATTTCTTCCGATCAAAATCGGGTAAGATTGAGCTCCAAGTTGAACGGCCAATTTTCTCATTTTGACTCAAAACAGGTTTTGTAAATTTCAAGCGCCACAGCCTCAGGCGATTTACTATCGGTCAAAAAAAAACGTTCCGAAACTTCTTCATACCAAGGTGTCCGCTTACGAAACAGATCTGCCAAAGATTGGTGGGGATCGGATGATTTTAAGAGCGGACGGTCTTTTTTTTCTTTAACGCGCTCCCACAATACTGCCAAACTGGTCTTCAAATAAATCACAAAACCCGTATCTTGCATCCGCTCGCGGTTCATTGGATTGATGACAATGCCTCCGCCGGTCGCCACGACCTGATCGGTTTTCTTTGAAGTCTGATTCAGCAGTTGGGTTTCCAGGTTCCGAAAATACCCTTCGCCTTTCATATTAAATATCTCATTGATCGAGCGGCCCTCTTGCTCCACGATCCGCTCATCCAAATCAACGTAAGAGAGGCCCATCCGTTTCGCGAGAGCGATCCCGGTTGTCGTTTTGCCGGAACCCATCATTCCGACGAGATAAATGTTTTTCACATGATTTGCTTCAAATAGCCCTGATAGTTTCGTTGAGTTTCGTGAATGGAATCGCCGGCGAATTTTTCCAAGCAAGCGTCCGCGATTTCAAACGCCACAATCGCTTCCCCGATCACGCTTCCCGCGGGTACCGCGCAAACGTCTGAACGCTCAAAATCCGCTTTTTCTTCCTTTTTGGTTTTCATATTGACGGAGCAAAGCTCGCGCCTTAAGGTTGAAATCGGTTTCATCGTCGCCCGCACCAAAATCTCTGCCCCGTTACTCATGCCGCCTGTTACGCCTCCGGCGCGGTTGGTCTTGTGGTAATAACCGCGCTTTGAATCATAAAAAATTTCGTCGTGCGCTTCGGAGCCCGGCGTTTCGGCTTCTAAAACACCGAGGCCGAATTCCACCGCTTTCACCGATTGCATGCTCATGAGTGCCTGGGCAATCCGGCCGTCAAGTTTTCGCTTATAATGAACGTGCGAACCGAGCCCGATCGGAACGCCGCGCGCCCTGATTTCATACGTTCCGCCGATCGTGTCCTTATTTTTCATCGCCTTTTGGATTTCGGCCAGCATCCGTTTTTCCACTTCGCGCGAAATGCAATGGACTTCGGATCCTTCGCGCTGTTTTAAAATCTGATCAAACGTGGCTTCCTCTTCAAGCTTCGCTTTGCCGATTTGGACCACATGGCCGGCCAACTCGATCTTGAATTCGCGCAAAAATACCTTCAAAGCGGCTCCGACCGCGACGCGGATCGCTGTCTCACGAGCGCTTGCCCGTTCCAAAATTTCCCGGATGCCTTCGTGATATTTCAAAGCCCCCGCCAAATCCGCATGGCCCGGCCGCGGGCGAAAGAGCTGCGGAAGCTCGTCAATTTTGACGTCGCGGTTTTCGATCATGAGCCCGATCGGCGCCCCGGTGGTTATCCCTTTGTAGAGACCGCCTGTGATTTCGATTCGGTCGTTTTCGATTTTTTGGCGGCCGCCGCGGCCATAACCTTTTTGGCGCTTGGAAAGATCCTGATTGATCAAATTCAAATCCATCTCAAGACCGCTTGGAAGCCCTTCTAAAATAGCCGTCAAATATTTTCCGTGCGACTCCCCGCATGTTAGAAATTGCAGCATTTTTTATCTCTCCTTAACGATTCAAAATCTGATTCCGCCGAAATACCAGGCGATAAATTGATCTCCCCAAAGAAAACACATCCACCCCGCGAGCGAAAGAAAAGGGCCGTAGGCAATCACGTCTTCGCGACGGACAAATTTTAAAAAAAGCCCCAAAGGCAAAGCCAAAATCGGAGCGAGCAAGTAAGCCAAAATCACTTTTTTCCAGCCTAAAAAAGCGCCGAGCATGGCCAAGAGCTTCACATCGCCGCCCCCCATTGCATCCTTTTTAAATATAAAAGTTCCCAGCACCCCGGTGCCGTAAATCACTCCGCCGCCGACCAAAGCGCCGATCGCCGAAGACAAAAGCCCTCCCCACCAATTCGACTGGCCGTGTATCGACGGAAACACCGGGCTCAAGATAAGGCCCATCACCAGTCCCCCGAGGCTCACTTCGTCGGGAATAATTTGGTGTTCTAAATCCACGACGGTCGCGATCAAAAGCAGCGAAAAAAGGACTGCAGAAATAAATCCCTGTACCGTGGCTCCAAAGTAAAGCCATATCCAAAGGTAAAAAAGGCCGGTGATGAGCTCCACCACAAAATAGCGGGGAGCAATCCTTGCGCCGCAATGGCGGCAGCGGCCCTTCAATAATAGGACGCTCAAGAGAGGGATATTATCCAGCCAAGCGATCGGTTTTTTGCAAGCGGGGCACTTGGACGGAGGCCACGCAATGGATTCCTCCCGCGGAAGCCTGTGAATGCACACGTTGAAAAAACTTCCGAAAATCGTCCCTAAAATGAAAACAAAAGCGCTAACGAGAGCGAATTGCATCCTGAAAAGCCCTTTTCATTTTTTGAATGGGAGCGCTCTTACCGGTCCAAATTTGAAACGCTTTCGCGCCCTGATAAATCAGCATTGTCTCTCCATTCACCGTTCGGTGCCCGAGGCGGCTTGCCCGCTTCAGCAATTGAGTTTCAGACGGCCGGTAAATCAAATCGTAAACGAGTATTTTTCGCCTGGGAAAATAACCGGAAGGAACGAGCGGCGAATCCTTTGTTTTTAAACCCACTTTCGTGGCGTTCACAATGAGATCCGCCTGAGAAAGAACTTTTTTGAAATCATGTCCGCCCAGGCTCAACACTTGCCATTTGACTTTCGGAAAAAGCGTTTTAAATTTTTGAACCAAGCTTCGGGCGCGAAATGAGCTTCGATTTGCGATTGAAACTTCTTTAATTTCATTGGACGCAAGCGCGAAACTAACGGCACGCGCCGAACCTCCCGCGCCGAGAATCACCGCCGATTTTCCTTTTGCTTTAAAATGAGCACTTTTAAGCCCGGCCAAAAATCCGTACGAATCGGTATTGTAACCAACCCACCGGCGGCCTTCTTTCTTCACCGTATTGACAGCGCCGATCAATTTCGCCTCGCGGCTTAACCCGTCCAAATAAGAAATCACCGTTTCCTTATAGGGAACCGTGACGTTAAAACCGTCGAGCAAAAGCGATTTCAAGTTCCGCATTAAATAACGAAATCTCGCGCGCGGACGCTCAAAAGCGAAATAAATGGACTTCAACCCATAAAAATCAAACGCACAATTTTGAATCGCGGGAGACACCGTATGAGCCAGCGGGTAGCCGAAGATACCGTATACCCTTAAATCAGGATCGCCCGCTGCGCGCATGAATCCACTAAATCTTTATTTTCAAATTGGCGAGGTAGATTTTTGTTCCATATGGGCACAGACCTTATTAATCGCAAACAAGTACGCTTTCACGCTGGCTTCGATGACATCCGTGCTCGTCCCGCGGCCGCTCACTTCGCGGCCGTCGATCGTGACCTTGATATTGACTTCACCCAGCGCGTCTTTTCCGCTCGTCACCGATTGAATCGCATAATGGACCAGTTTTGCTTTCATGCCCGTGATTTTTTCAACGGCGCGGTAACAAGCATCCACCGGCCCGTCACCGTCTGAGGCCGCGGAAGTTACTTTTCCCTGCCGCTTGAGTTGAATTTCGGCTTGAGGCCGTGAGCCGGTTTCACTCGTGATCTTCAAATGATCCAGCTGCCACGTTTGTGGAATGCGGCTGATCTCATCTTCCACAATGGCTTCAAGATCCTGATCAAAAACGTATTTTTTTTGATCCGAAAGCTGCTTAAACCGCTGAAACGCCTGATCCAACTGAGCGGGGCTCAATTGGATTCCCAATTTCTGAAGCCGCTCGCGAAACGCATGGCGTCCGGAATGTTTCCCCATCACAATTTCGCTTCCGGAAAGTCCGATCCGTTTGGGATCGATGATCTCATAGGTCTGGCGCATTTTCATCAAACCGTCTTGATGGATCCCGGATTCGTGAGCAAAGGCATTGCGGCCCACGATAGCTTTGTTGGGCTGGACCACAAGCCCGGTCAAATGCGAAACCAAACGTGAGGATTTCGTAATTTCTTTTAAATGAACATCCGTATACGCCCTCGTCAAATCGCGGCGCGTGTCGATCGCCATCACAATTTCTTCCATCGAAGCGTTTCCTGCCCGCTCGCCGATTCCGTTGACGGTGCATTCCACTTGATTAGCTCCGTTTTGAATCGCGGCGAGCGAATTCGCGACGGCAAGCCCCAAATCATTATGGCAATGGACCGAAAGGTTAACGGTTTTTCCCAAAACAGGGATTTTTTTAATCAAAAAAGCGATTAAATCCCCAAATTCATTCGGCATGCTGTAGCCGACGGTATCCGGAATATTTACGGTCGTAGCGCCCGCGTCCACTCCTGCCCGGACGGCTTCCACCAAAAAAGCCTGCTCGGTGCGCGCGGCGTCCTCAGGAGAAAACTCAACGTCGCTGAAAAATTTTTTACCGTACTTAATATTCTGCACGGCCAGTTTCAAGATCTCGGATTTGTTTTTCTTGAGCTTGTACTCGCGGTGAATCTTGGAAGTGGCCAAAAAAACATGCAGCCTTTTTTTCTTGGCAAATTTTAAGGCCTCCCGCGCCAGGTCAATATCTTTTGGGACCATGCGTGAAAGGGCGCAAATCGTAGGCCGAGTGAGGGCTTTTGAAATTTTTTGGATGGCGTTGATTTCTCCGCGGGAGGCTGCGGGAAAACCGGCTTCGATGATATCAACGTTCAAGCGCTCAAGCTGCTTGGCGATCTCGAGTTTTTCATCCGGCGTAAGGGATGCCCCGGGGCACTGTTCGCCGTCGCGAAGTGTCGTATCGAAAATATAAATCTTCCGCTTTTTCTCTGACTTCATCTTGCTTCGTCATCAATCAACGATTGACCGCTTGGGGTTTTTCCAAAGAAGCGCCGATCCACGGCATCATTTTCCGGAGTTTCTCGCCGACCTTTTCGACCGGATGCTGATCACATTCGGCGCGCATACGGTTGAAATTGGGGCGCCCTTTCTTATTTTCCTCAATCCATTCCTTGGCGAATTCGCCCGACTGGACCTGCTTCAAGATTTTTTCCATTTCCTTGCGCGTTTCATTCGTGATAATGCGCTTGCCGCGGCTGTAATCGCCGTACTCGGCCGTGTCCGAAACCCGACGGTGCATTCCGCTGATGCCGGAGGCGAAAACGGCGTCCGTAATCAATTTCACTTCGTGCAAGCATTCGAAATAGGCCATCTCCGGCTGATAGCCCGCCTTGACGAGCGTATCAAATCCGGCGCGAATCAATTCGCTTAAACCGCCGCACAAAACCACCTGCTCACCGAACAAATCCGTTTCGGTTTCTTCCTTGAAATTGGTTTCGATGGTCCCCGCACGGGTTCCGCCGATCGCCTTCGCGTGGGCCAGCGCGAGTTGAAGCGCTTTTCCGCTTGGGTTTTGATAGACGGCGACAAGGCAAGGAACTCCGCCGCCTTCCAAAAATTGAGAACGGACCAAAGCGCCAGGCCCTTTGGGGGCCACCATATAAACATCCACGGTTTTGGGCGGTTTGATGTACCCAAAATGAATATTAAAACCGTGTGAAAAAAGAAGCGCCTTTCCGGGCTTTAAATAAGGCTCCACCGATTGCTTATACAAATCAGCTTGTAAGTGATCTTGCGTCAAAAGCTGGATCACATCCGCTTCGCCAGCGGCTTCTTCACAGCTGACGGGACGGAAACCGTCTTGGACGGCCAGCTCATAATTTTTCCCGCCCGGGCGCTGGCTGACGATCACTTCAATTCCGGAATCTCTCAAATTCAAGCCCTGGCCGCGGCCTTGAATGCCGTAGCCCACGATCGCTACTTTTTTCCCTTTCAATAACTGAAGATCGGCGTCTTTATCGTAATAAACTTTTGCCATGAATCGCTCCGTTTGAATTAAACTTTTTCGGTTTTTGCTTTCTTCGCTTTTGACTTTTTTCCGGTTTGTATCTTTGACTTCGCACTTTCGGGCGTTTCTTTTGCCTGAGTGGACAATTCCGCCTTGCGCGCGATCGCAATCGTTCCGGTACGAACCACTTCCTTTAATCCAAAAGGACGTAACAGTTCAAGCATCGCGTCAATCTTGCTCTCATTTCCGGTCACTTCAAGCGTCATCGATTTTGGATTCACATCCACGACCTTTCCGCGAAATGTATTCACAATCTGCATGATTTCAGAACGATTCGAAGCAGACACGCTAACTTTGACGAGTACCAGCTCGCGTTCGATCATATCTTCTTCAGCCAAATCCTGGACTTTGATGACATCCACCAATTTATCAAGCTGTTTCATGATCTGCTCCAGCACCCGGTCATCGCCTTGCGCCACGATCGTCATCCGGGAAACGCTGGGGTCTTCCGTCTCGCCGACGGCCAGGCTGTCGATGTTAAACCCGCGCGCTGAAAAAAGCCCCGAGACGTGCGCTAAAACGCCGAAATGATTTTCCACCAAAACCGAAACAATATGTTTCATAATTTCTCCTTATGCCATATCCATCACTTGGTCGAGCGCGCTTCCAGCGGGAACCATGGGATAGACATTATCTTCCTGAGCCACTTTGCAATGCACGAGCACGGGACCATTATGGGCCAGCGCTTTTTCAATTGCCGGAACTACTTGGGCTTTTTCCGAAACTTGAATACTGAACACGTTGCATGCCTCGGCAATCCTGGAGAAATCGGGGTTTGAAGGCCCCAACTGTGATCCAGAAAAGCGGCGATTATAAAAAAGTTCCTGCCACTGGCGCACCATTCCGTGATGAGCGTTATCCATAATGAACACTTTGACCGGAATTTTGTAATAGGCCGCTGTTGAAAGTTCGCACATCGTCATCTGAAACGATCCGTCTCCGTCGATGCAAATGACGGTTTCACCGGGCCGCCCCAACTGCGCGCCGATGGCGGAGGGAAAACCGTATCCCATCGTCCCGAGGCCGCCTGAGGTAATCATGCTCCGCGGCGATGAAAATTGGTACCACTGCGCGGTCCACATTTGATGCTGGCCGACTCCGGTCGTGACCACCGCTTTGTGATTCGTCAGTTCCCCGATTTTTTGAATCACATATTCCTGGCGGATTTCGCCGTCGGCGTCTTTATATTTGAGCGGATGTTTTTTCTTCCATTCCTCAATTTGGGCAAGCCAATCCTTCATTTGCTTCCGCTTGTCTTTCACCAGCTGATTCAATACTTTCAAAACGAGTTTCGCATCGCCCGCAATCGGGTAATCCACTCTCACCGTTTTGGAGATGGAGGAAGGATCAATATCAATGTGAATAATTTTGGCATTGGGCGCAAACTTATCGATTTTGCCGGTCACGCGGTCATCAAAACGCGCTCCCACCGAAATTAAAAGGTCCGATCCTTGAACGGCATAGTTCGCGTAAACGGTGCCGTGCATCCCCAACATTCGAAGCGCAGATGGATGAGTCTCCGGAAAAATTCCCAAACCCAAAACCGTCGTGGTGATGGGAATACCGGTTTTATCCACTAATTCCAAAAGT
>CAZPKZ010000032.1:0-5963 GCA_964587285.1 uncultured bacterium
CGCCACCACCACGGAGAACTGGGGCTTCTCGTCATCTCAAGCCGGCTGATGAGATAGGCAAACTCTGCCGCGAACGAAAGCTCTGCGGGAAGGCCGTAATTAAAATAAAGGAGCGGTAACGTTAACGTCGGATAGGCATCAAATGTCATTTGCCTGAGAGCAATTTCAGCATCGGCGCCGGCGCTTGGAATGTTTAAATCAATCAAACGCCGCTTCGCAAGTTTCTTCAAAAGCCGGACGGCCTCCCTGCGCTTATCCTTTTGTGTTTTTGCCGGATCCAAGCGGAAGATCTGAAAAAGAATATCGTCCGTCAGTACAAAGGTTTCAGATTTTTTGACATGAGTTTCCTGTAAAAGCCATAGATAAAATTCGAAGATCCGTTCGTCTTTGCGCCTCAAAAGATCGGGAAAATATTTTTCCTCTTGAAGGAGCGCTCCTGACAGTTCAATCAGCTCGCCTTCATCGCCTAAAGCATCGGGCGCGTTAGCGGAACTGACCGGAATGGCCCGGATCCGCGCGAGTTTCTTTCCGGCATATTCCGGTGAATCAATCACAGTCGCGGATTCCCAATTTCCCAAAAGAGCGGTTTTGGTCCAATTCATGCTGCCTTCAATCACGAAGCGCTCATCGATCACCATCACCTTATCGTGGAGCCGCCGCGCCGGGTGCGCAAAGAGGACTTCGATTCCGCGGGATCTTAAAAATTCTGTGGCCGCCAAACTCCGGGCCAGTGGGATGGTTTCACCCGACATATAATCCAGATACCGGTTCAAGAGAACCCTGACCCGAACGCCGCGCGTTTCGGCATCCGCCAAAGCGTTTAAAATTTTGGAAACCGGATGTTCCTCATCGTAACTTGGCAGCAGGATTTGATACATCGAAATATCGATGGAACTTTGGGCTCTTTCGATGAGGCTCAGGATTTTGGGAAAGTAGGCACGGTCGCTGATTTCTTCGATCACCGCCGCGGAGGATTCCGAAATGCCCATCTGAGGCAGAACAATAAAAAGACTGAAGCAGAAAATGAAAAGGCGGCCTGATTCACGAAAGAGCGCGTTTGTTGACGTTGTCATTGCGAGGAGCGCAGCGACGAAGCAATCTCCGTTCTGAGATTGCTTCGGCCTCGCTTGGAATGCTGCCTCGCAATGACGATCTATCGAGTGATATTCACGAAAACTCATCTCGTTCGATCAAGTCTCAGCTGGCCGCAGGCGGCGTCGATATCGCGCCCTGCCGTTTGCCGCACGGTGACGCGCACATGTTTTGCCTCAAGCAATTTGCAAAAAGTTTCGACTTGTTGGGGGTCCGGAGTTTCGTAATCCATCTCCCGAATGGGATTGTAAGGAATGAGATTCACCTTGGCGCCGAGGCGTGAGGCGATCCGAGCGACGCCGCGGGCCTCGGCTTGAGAATCGTTGATCCCTCGAATCAACGTATATTCAAACGTAATTTCACGCTTTAAAGTCTTGTGAATCTTTTCAAGCATTCGAATCAATTCATCCAATTTGTATTTCTTGGCGATTGGAACAAGGCGCTGGCGCGTTTCCTGATCGCTTGAATGAAGCGAAACGGAAAGCCGCACACCGACCCGACCGGTCGGTGCCAGATGACCGAGCGGCCGACCGCCGCTTGACCGACTGGCACGGCCGCGCGAATCGCTCACAAATTTTTCGATCATGGGCGTAATGCCGCTCGTCGATACGGTAATCCGCCTTCCGCCAAGCGCAAATCCCCAGTCGGCCGTCAAAATTTCGATCGCTTTCATCGTCGCCTCATAATTGTCCAAAGGCTCTCCCATTCCCATGAAGACAACGTTGGTTATATTGCCGGTACCAGGTACGTTACGGGACAGGTTCGATGTTTCTTTTCCGTGAACCTGTCCCGGCCGTACCTGGTACCGGGCGCAATGCGATATTTGCTCAACAATTTCCCCCGCTGAAAGATTTCTTCCAAATTTGCCTTTCCCCGACGCGCAAAAAGTGCATCGGATCCTGCAGCCGAGCTGAGTTGAAACACAAACCGTATGCCGGCCGCTTTGCTGAATTAAAACGCTCTCAAGAAGATGACCATCGCGCGTCCGCATTAAGAATTTGATTGAATCGCGATCTCTCCTCCCTACAACCTCAACCAATTCCAATACGGAAACATCCGAACATTTTCTCAATTCCTCTTGTAACGCCTTCGGAATATTTTTCATTTCCGAAAAATCCATCGCATGTTTCTGATGAAGCCAATCCATGATCTGAGCGGCGCGAAAACGCGGAAGCGATAAGGTTTTGAGAAATTTGATTAATTCAGCTTGGTTGAGGGACCTGAGATGGACTTTCTCATTCATAAAACACCGTCATTGCGAGCGCAGCGAAGCAATCTCAGAGCCGAGATCGCCACGCCCCGCTATCGCGGGGCTCGCGATGACGAACTTCCTTAAAACCATTTTTTCCATTTCAGGAAAATGAGGACGGTCGCCGAGCTTAAGGTCATGAGGCCGAGTGAGAAAAAATAACCCCATTCCCAATGGAGCTCGGGCATCTGCTTAAAATTCATTCCATAAATGCTCGCGATGACCAGCGGCGGCAAGCCGATGGTGGCGATGACGGTGAGGGTTTTAATCACTTCATTGAGTTTCATCGAAACATGAGAAAAGTGAATTTGAAGGACGCCGTTTAAAAGCCCGAGCATTTCCTCGGCCATTTGATAAAAACGAAACAAGTGATCGTCGATATCACGAAAATAAATGAGGTTCTTCGGCCGCACAAAGGAGCGCGCGCTTCGGGCGAGCTGAGCCATCACTTCTCTTTGGGGAGCAATGATGCGTTTGAGGTGAAGCACGTCTTTTTGGAGCTTGAGGACGCGCTGGAGAAATTGTTCGCCTCCGTCTTGAAAAAGCTGATCCTCAATTTCATCAATCCGCCTCTCTTGCGCCGTCACGACGGGAAGATAATTATCCACGAGCCGGTCCAGAATCGAATGGACCAGCACATCGGTGCCGTCCGGGGAAAAGGCATCGACTTTGCGGCTTGAGCGATCGCGGACCTGCGCGATGCTTTGAATCGGTTCGGTATGGAACGTCACGACAAAATCTTTGTTGATGAAAATATCAAGCTCGATTGTTCTTAATTCTTCTCCCGGTTTCGCGTCAACCGCATGAACGACGAGAAAAAGGTATTCTTCATAATCGTCAAATTTAGGGTCGCTCAGTTCATTTAAGCAATCTTCAATGGCAAGGGGGTGGAAATTAAAAAGTTCGACGAGCGAATCGCTTTCGAATTCGTCCGGATTTTCAAGGTCCACCCAAACGAGGCCGTCTTTTTCGCGGAGCGCATGCGCAAGCTCCTGGCGTGTGGCATTGACGGCAACGGTTTTTTTGCGAAAAATAAACGAAGAAAGCATCTTACACCGCCGTCATTGCGAGCCCGCGGAAAGAACTCTCCTCCCCCCTTGTGGGGGAGGATTAAGGTGGGGGGTTATTTTTTCTAAGACAGCCTCTGTTTCCGTGAGAACTTCGTGATTCCAAAATCTAAGCACGTGAAAACCCTGATTTTCTAACCATTTAGTACGAGCTGCGTCATGCGGTTCTTGTTCCACATGTTGTCCGCCATCCAATTCAATAATCAACTTTTTCTCAAAACAAACAAAATCTACTACAAATTTTCCTATGGCGCACTGCCTTCGAAATTTATAACCGCTCATTTGTTTAAATCGGAGATATCTCCAAAGAGTTTTTTCTGCATCTGTCATATTTTTCCTTAATTCTCGAGCTACAACCTTATTCATAACCCCCATCCTAACCTTCCCCCATAAAGGGGGAAGGAATCACGTAAAAATGCGAAACTAGACTATTTTCTTAGCTTGAAACCGATGCGGAATAAATACACGGCGGTGGAAAATAAAAATAAAAACAACCCGCCCACGACCGTAAAGCTCAGGGCGACCGGCACGTCCGCGGTACCGAGCATGCCGTAGCGCATGCCGTTGATCATATAAAAAATGGGGTTAAAAACCGTGGCGGTCCGAAGCGGGCCGGGCAGCATTTCAATCGAATGAAAAACGCCGCCGAAAAAAATCAAAGGCGTAATGACGAACGTGGTGCAAATTGTCAAATGTTCAAACTCCTCGGCCATGAGTGCCACGATCACGCCGATGGAAGAAAAGGACAAAGACACAAAAAAAGCCATCAAAAAAACAATCACGGGATGCGCCATCGGAACTTGCGCGAAGAAAAAAGAAATGAGATAAACGCCGGTGCCGATGACGAAACTTCGCGCCAAGCCGCCGATCAGGAGGGCGGAGACCATCTCAAAATAAGACAGCGGCGAAACCAAAATTTCCTGGATATGCCCCGCCCAGCGCGCGATAAAAAGCGAGCTGGAGGTATTGGCGTAGGCGCTTTCGATCACGTTCATCATCACAAGGCCCGGGATTAAAAAATGGAGATAAGGCAGCCCGCGAACTTCCGCCATGCGGCTGCCGATCGTGAAGCCGAAAATACCGATGTAAAGCGAGGAGGAAACAAACGGCGGAAAAATCGTTTGAAAAAAAACGGAGGTAAACCGAACGATTTCGCGTTCGACGAGCGCCTTAAAGCCGGTCAGATTTTTGATCATCTTGATGCCGTGTTAGCCTGAAAAAAACTTCTTCCAGAGTTGCCCGTTTGACGTGAATATCCAAAATGTCCACTCCATAAGCATGGATCGCTTTGATCAGTTTCGAAAACACTTGATCTCCCGTATCACGCAGCCGGATCGTATCGCCCGCGCTTGAAAGCTCCACATTCAACGCGGCGAGCTCATCCGGGATCAATGCCATGCGTTCCTTCAGCTGCACTTCGATTTCGGTCTGCCCGAGGCGTTTGATCAAATTCGCCTTGTCATCCACCTCGATCATTTTTCCTTCCGAAATGACACCGATCCGGTTGCAAAGCTTCTCCGCTTCTTCAATATAATGGGTGGTCAAAAAAATGGTGATCCCTTTTTGATTGGTTTCTTTAAAGAAATTCCATAGATGATGGCGAAGCTCCAAATCCAACCCGGCCGTCGGCTCATCGACAATTAAAATGCGCGGCCGGTGCATCAGAGCGCGGGCAATTAAGAGCCTGCGCTTAAAACCGCCCGAAAGTTTCCTAAAATCGAGCCGCCGGTATGGATCCAGTTTAAATTCATTTAAAAGTTCATCCGCCCGTTTCTTCGCTTCTTGTTTTGGAACGCCAAAGTACCCGGCCTCAAAAACCAAAATCTGTTCCGCGGTCAGAAACGGGTCAAAATTAAATTCCTGAGGCACCAGCCCGATGAGCGAACGAGTCTTGCGGTATTCGCGCGTGACATCGTGGCCGAAGACCCGGACGCTGCCTTCGTGATAATTCGCAAGGCCCGTGATCGCGCTGATCGTGGTCGTCTTGCCGGCGCCGTTAGGGCCCAAAAAGCCGAAAAAATCTCCTTCGCGAACCTCAAGAGAGATATGGTCGAGCGCTTTAAAGCGGCGGTAAAACTTGGTTAAACTTTTGATTTCGATCGCAACGGATTGAGGCATCACAATCCGGATTCAAATTCCCGCAGACATTCCATGGCTGATTCCGGCTGATCGGTTTTGAGGACGATGCAGCCCGCGACCTGACGCGTGGCAGCCGTGCAATAGGCGTATTGGATATTAATATCGGCATGCCCCAATTTCTGCGCGATTCTCGCCAGAGTTCCCGGCTGATTATCCACGGCCAGAATGACAACCTCCTGTTCCATAATGTAAAGCTCTTCACGTTCCAATAGAAGGAGCGCTTTCGTTGGGTTGTCCAGCACCAGACGCACGACGGCATTGTCAACGGTGTCATGCACCGAAAGCGCCAAAATATTAATGTCCGCTTCGGCTAAAATACTTGAAATATGAGCTAAAACGCCCGGGCGATTCGGCAAAAAAACGGACAATTGTTTTTGGATCGGCATTGAATCTACCCCGTCATTGCGAGGAGCCCG
>CAZPKZ010000032.1:5973-7315 GCA_964587285.1 uncultured bacterium
GTTTTCCGGCATGTTTGAGAAGGGAATTTGAGATATCGAGTGAGATATTTTGCTTTTGCTCTTTTGAAAGTTTCCCTACCACCTTCACGTTGACGTATGGCATCGTTAACTCCTTATTTCATTCGGGTATGATAACACTTGTCTTTGAAAAATGCATTCACTTAATTGTAACTGGACTTGGCCGATAACCAGATGATGCGCAAAAGATGGGTCCGGCTCGTTTTTATCTTAATTCCACTGTTGCTTCTTACGTTTCAGATGTTCTGGAAACCAACGAATCGGCCGCACAGGGTTCGCGCGGCCATTCAGGCTTTGGTCCCTCCGGCGGGACTACTGATCCGTTATTTTGACTTCAACGAACAAAACGCGCTGGCCCGGTGGGAAGAAAAACTTTTTCAGGGCCGTGTCGACTATTGGATCGATTTTGAGCACTCCACGAGCGGTTTTGTCCATGCCAAAAGCAATCAATCGGCCTCCGCGATTTTTTATCGGATCAAATTCGACATTTCGGATTATCCCTACGTTTCTTGGAAATGGCGGGTGGAACAATTCCCGGACAAAAGCAAAACGCAGGACCCGAAAAAATTGGATGATTTTGCGGCGCGTTTTTATGTCGTCTTCGTCTCGCGTTTCTTCACTCAATTTAAGTGCATCGAATACGTTTGGGATGAGACGCTCGCCGAGGATACGGTTTTAGACAGTCCCTACGCGGAGCAGATCAAACAAATCGTGATCCAAAGCGGCCCAAACCCCTCCGGTGAATGGGTTTCGGAAACCCGCAACGTGTATGAAGATTACCAAAAACTGTTCGGCCAACGGCCAAAAATGAAGGTGACGGCCATCGCTTTGATGACCAGCTCGGCGGGAACTCAGACTGAAGCTGAAGCGTATTTTGACGATATTCAAATTGGAAAGGTTAAATCGATATGACAAACCGGCGCAGAACTTTTTTTGTCAACCACCCGACTCAAGGTTACTATCTCAAGCTGGTCGCCGTGGCGATGTTCCTCCCCGCGCTGGCCGCCACCGCGTGCCTTTACTACTTGATTTGGCAAACGGTCGCTTACGAACTGGCCGTTCCGGAATTGATCGCGGAGGCGCTCTTTCCGGCGTTTCACCGCGTCAATCAAATTATTTTGATCGGCCTGCCTGTTTTATTCGGCTCGATCCTGTTCGTCGCGCTGCGGCTCTCGAACCGTTTTTCGGGGCCGCTCTACCGAATCGAAAAAGACCTTGAGACGATGATCCAAACTAACCATTTTGATAAACCGATCCGCATTCGGCCCAAAGACCAACTCCAGCCGCTGGTCGCAAAAATTAATCAAGCCATTCAAGCCGCCTC
>CAZPKZ010000032.1:7415-10561 GCA_964587285.1 uncultured bacterium
TTGGTGACCTCATTCACCCCTGAAATATTTAAGTGCGAATATTTTACCCGGATTATCTCGGGCATCATCGACGCTTTGCGTAACACGAGTTTTGACCTTCGGTTTATCATGCTCAACCCCGAGCAAGAACCCAAAAACACGCTGCTCGAGCATCAAATTGAGGGCTTGATGTTTCTGACTTGGACGATTCACAAAAAATTCTTAGAGGAAGCCGAGCGCAATTTCAAGGAACTGCCGATCGTCTTAATCAATGACTTTACGCCTGAAGTGAAAACCAATATCGTCTATTGCAATAATACCGCCGGCACCCGAAAAGCGCTTCAATATTTGATCGGCCGCGGGTTCCGCAAAATCGGAATGCTTCAAGGGCCCGATGAAGACTCCAGGGACGCTCAAGTGAGGTACAAAATTTACCGGGAAATGCTGGAGGCGGCAGGGCTTGAATTCAATCCGAATTATTTTAAAAAGTGCGATTACTTTTTCGAAGAGGACGGCTACCTTAAAATGCTGGACCTCATCCACCACTCGCCCACACTTCCGCGCGCCGTGTTTTGTTTCAATGACGACCTGGCCATCGGAGCGATCCGCGCCCTCAAAGAAGAAAAGATCAGCTGCCCGGAACAAGTGGCGATGATCGGCTACGACGGTTTGGAACGCGGGAAATATGTGGATCCGCCGCTCACGAGTGTCAGACAGCCCCTTGAAGCGATGGGGCGCGACATGGTGCACATTTTAATCCGGATTCTGGACGGCGAGACGAAACTGCCGATCCAAAAAGAGTTCCAACCCGACTTGATGATCCGCCGCTCCGCCCTCTAAAACGAAAACAGTTTTAAATCGCTGTGTTTTGCGATCGTTTGGAAATCACGGTCCAGTGTCAATAAGCGAATGCCGTATTGAATTGCCAGCGCAGCGATCAAGGCATCAACCGTTGTACAACTCTTTCCCTTGCTCACTGTTTCCCTGAAAATCTGCGTGGCCTTTAAATACGTTTTCTTTTCCGGTTCAAGGAGAGGAAGTCGTCCGATGAGCGATGCGACGAGATGATAAGATTTCTCGTTCCTAATTCCTTGGAGGACTTCCTGAAAAACGATGCCCGTGATGACAGCTTGATTGACGGGGCGGATGAGCGATTCTACGATGGAATCAACTTCGGAAGTGCGTGGGTTTAAATAGGCAATCCAAACAGAACTATCAACCAAAATCAAACCGGTTCCTCCGCATGGCTTTTAAGTTTCCTTCCCACTTAACAGCTCCTTTAAGATCCAGAATTTTCTCGGCTTTTTTTTGCTGGATCAAACGTGCCAAGGCAAAGTTTACAAGTTCCACTTTTTTGGTAAGGCCCGTCAACTTTCTTGCTTTTCGAACCAGGTCATCTTGAAGATTAACGACGGTGCGAGACATGCCATTTCTCCTTTCCTTCACCCAAAGGGAGCCTATCACAAAATGATATCAAATTCAACTATTTTGATATCATTTTCACGTAATCACATCGCGGGCCGGATCATACACGCAATATTGATTCCGCCCGCCGGCCTTGGCGCGGTAAAGGGCGCGGTCCGCCGCTTTGATCAGCTTTCCGGGTTCGCCGGCTTTGGCGCTCGAGACGGAAGCGACGCCGATCGACGCCGTCACCCGAATCGTATCCACCTTGCCGGCTGTGCGGTAAACTAAATCGGGGCTATTGGCGATCAGCGTGCGGATTTTTTCGGCGAATCTTGCGGCATCCTGAATGGACGTGTTCGGCAGAATGATGCAAAATTCATCTCCGCCGTAGCGGCAAATGAGTTCGTTTTTCCTGACAGAGTTGCGAATGGCTTCGGCCATCGTGCAAAGCACCCGGTCCCCTTCGGCGTGGCCGAAGGTGTCGTTGACCAACTTAAAATTATCCAGATCCAACATCACCACGGAAATATCCTGCCCGTGTTTTGAAAATCCGCCTTTTGAAACCGAACGGTTCAGTTCTGATTTGAGTTTGAGCGTGAGAAATCGGCGGTTATAAAAACCGGTCAGGGGATCACGGGCGGATTCTTCTCTCAGTTTCAAATTTTCGACAAACAGCTGCCATTCGCGGAAGACGACCGCTCCGATGAACACCACGAGAACGCCAAGCGACACCAGCCAAAGATCGAAAATGACGCGGACTGAAAAGAGCATGAAACTATAAGCCATAAACGCCAAAATGAGGAAAGAAATGAAAACAAAACCAAAGACGACGGAACTGGTCATGGCCACAAGCAGCGTCACCCAAAAAGAAAGAAAGGCGAGAAGCGTGGTCGCCCCCAGGGGCAGGCGCGAAAAAAAATCTCTCGTCATCGCCATCAGGATGACGTTCGCGTTTACGGCGAGGCCCGGCATCGAACCGATCGGCGTGGCGTGAATATCGTGGAAGGTCTCGGCCGTCAGGCCGAACATCACAATCTTGCGCTCAAGCTCCTTCGCTAAAACACTTCCTTCTAAGAGGCGCCAAAATGAAATCTGAGAAAATTCACTGAACGGGAGCCGGTAGTTAATCACCGATTCGGTGCCGATCGGCAGGTCTTTCAAATTCGCATCGGGGAACGCTTTTTTGAAAAGCGCAAGTTCCCAAGAATCTTGTTCGACTCCGTCAATCGGAAAGGAAAAATAAGCGCGCCGAAGCACGCGGTCTTTATCTCTCGGCTTATCCACGATGCCCACGGCCCAGGCGCTTTCCCGAATCAAAGGAGAAGGGCCCACTTCGCCTTCAAAATTCCGGTGAGTGGCGATCACCACATTGCCGGCTTCTTTGAGAGATTTCACAAAGGCGGCGTCGCTTTCGGGCGAAAAATCATTGCCGGAAAAAATGAGGTCAAAGCCAACCGCCTTGGGCCGGAAAGGCTGAAGCCGGTCCAGCGCTTCGGCATAAAGGGAGCGCGGGAAGGGCCAGCGCAATTGAAGCCGGCGGAGCGTCTCATCATCTAAGGTGATCAAAACAATGTCTTGGGCTTCGGCGGGCGGGGGAAAAAATGCATGATGGAGTTGAAAAAAAAGATCCCGGCCCCTTAAATTAATATTCTCCAAACGCGGGAAAGTGTCGGTGAGAAAGAGTAAGCCAAACGTCAAAATCAGCGCGCTGACCACTGCTAGAAAATGCCGGCGTATCGGATTCATCCCACCACCTGCTT
>CAZPKZ010000033.1:0-9091 GCA_964587285.1 uncultured bacterium
ACGTCTGACTACGGATCAGAAGGTTACAGGTTCAAGTCCTGTCGGGCGCAAACTTTTTTGTACACTTTATGAATCAAAAGATCAAAAATTTCGCGTTATTTGCAGCGGTCCTCGCAGCGCTTCTTCTTGTGCTTGAAATTTCCATGCGGCTGTTTTGGACGGATGCCCGCATTCTGCTGAGTGATGCCTCCCGGAAAAATAAAGTTCACGGGATGAACGATTATGTGACTTCAGCGGTTAACAGCGCGGGAGTCCGCAAAGAAACATTTAATATTTACTACTTCGGCGAATCCACGATGTGGGGCGTTCCCTTCGGCCCGGATACGATTCCCCGGTCAGTATCGTACCGGTTAGGGGACGCATTAGAAGGCCGCCCTGTGCGCTCGGTCAATTTAAGCAGCGCCGCCAAAGACGCCTCCTACAGCCGTTATTTATTAGAGTTTATTTTTCGCAAAAAAGAAATCTTTCACCCTTCTTTGATCGTTATTTACAGCGGCAATAACGAATTCATCAAATTTCATCCGACCGAGCCGGACTTTCATTCAGCCGTTTTAAAATGGCTTGCCGCGCACTCCGAACTTGCCCGGCAGCTTTTGACGGTCATTTGCTCAAGCAAAGGGAAAGTTTTAGAAATCGACGAGCGCCAATTTTTTGACACGAGTATTTTCCCGTTTGATCCAAAAGGTTATGAAAAAGTAGAGAAGAGATATCAGGCTCACTTTTTGGAAATGGTGAAAATGACCGGGGAAAATAAGGTTCCTTTCGTCATTTCCACGGTGATCAGCAATTACGAAAGCTGGGAGCCCAACCGGTCGGTTTTTTTGGAAGGGGGGCGTCATCAAAAATCGAAGCGAAAGCAATTTATCGCTGCATTTCAAAAGGGGCGTAGAGCTGAAAGACAGAAGCATTATGACGAAGCCCTCAGCGCCTATGAGGAAGCATTGACGATTGATAATCGTTTCGCGGAAGTCCACTACCGGCTGGGCAAAGTTTATGAAGCGATGGGAGAATATGAAAAAGCGTGGGGGGCCTTTCAAAAAGCCATCGACGATGACGGAATGCCCATCAGAGCGCGCTCAAGCCAGAATGATTTTATCCGGTCTTTAGAACGCCCGGGCCATGTTTACATTGCGGATTCACTCGCCTTTTTAAGAAGCAAATCGCCCAATCATCTTTTGGATCACCATTTGATCATCGACGGCATTCATCCGACTCTCGAAGGTTATGTATTAGTTAGCGAGGCCATTGCCGAGAAGATCAACAGCCTTTTTGGCTCCGATGCGAAAGCAACCTTAAAAGCTTTCGATCAGGATAAAGCAAAATCGATTTTTGGAATAGACAATGCGAAAATGTTTGAAGTCTATACCGAAACAGGCCGGTGGATTACCCGGCTTGCGACTTGGCGGTATGATCCTGCGGAACGTCTCAATTTGGCTGAAGATTGTTTTCGCCAAGCCATTCGAATTGCCCCAGAAAGATATGAAGGATTTTTAGGCCTGAGCGTCACCTCTTTGATTAAAAAAGACGCCGCCGCCGCGAGTTATTTACAAAAAGCCAGCGCCATCGATTTAAAGAAGGTCGACGAGTATTTAAGCACACCCTGGATTCGGAAAATCGCGCGGCGCGCCAATTTAAAAATGGCGCTTCCGCACGGGCTCCCCACAAGTTAGCTATGAGTGTCCACGAAACATTTATGCGCGAAGCGCTCAAGGAAGCGAAAAAAGCCTTCGACAAAGGTGAAATTCCCGTCGGCGCCGTGATCGTTTTTCAGAACAAAGTGATTGCCCGCGCGCACAATCAAATGGATCTGTTGCATGACCCGACGGCCCATGCGGAGATGATCGCCATTACACAGGCGGCTGATTTCCTGCGCTCAGGTGGAGGCGAAAATCACCGGGGCTCCCTTGAGAAAACATCCATCTATGTGACCGTGGAGCCGTGCCCCATGTGCGCCGGGGCGCTTGTGACGTCGCACTGTGAGAATTTGATCTTCGGGGCGAAAGACACTAAGGCGGGTGCTTCGGGCAGCCTTTATCATATTACGCAGGATGACCGGTTGAATCACCGGCTGAATGTAATCAGCGGAGTCTTGGAAGAGGAATCGAAATTTCTGCTGCAAGAATTTTTTAAATCACTTCGGAAAGACAAGAGATAATTTGGAGACGTGCCGGAGCGGCCGAACGGGCTCGCTTGGAAAGCGAGTAAGCCTTTAACAAGGCTTCTTGGGTTCGAATCCCAACGTCTCCGCCATCGCTCCCTCTATGGGAAGAAAGGTTGATATGGATCAAGTCTTAGGTTGGATTGCCACCACCTTATTTACGATATGCTATATTCCGCAAATGCTCAAGACGTACCGGACAAAAACGGTGGATGGTTTAAGTTTCAGGCTGTTGTTCATTTCATTCATCGCAAATATTGTTGCATTGTGTTACGCGACGCTCATCAAACAACAGCCGCTTCAAATCAAATATACCTTAGCAATGGTTTTCTTAGGAGGATGTATTTATTTGTACTTGAAGGTGTATTTGTCAAAACGAGTAAAAACAGTAAATACTTAAAGTCCAAGGGCGAAACGCCTCCATGAATGAGTTTGGACGTTTGACTTTGAAAACCCTCGTGATATAATCCCAAACCTTTTAAAAACTCTAAATTATGACAGAAAAAGCCGGCGCGCGCGAGCAAACCTTAGTCATCATTAAACCGGATGGTTTATCTAAATCGCTCACCGGCAATATCTTAACCCGCCTTTCTGAAACCAAACTGGAAATCGCCGCCGCAAAATGCCTTCATGTTTCCCGCAAACTGGCAGAAGAGCATTACAAAGCTCTCCGCAACAAACCTTTTTTTGAAGAAGTCATCGGCTACATCATGGGAAAGTACCATCCGCGGAAAAAAGTATTGGCGATGGTTTACGTCGGAGAGGACGCCATTCAAAAAGTGCGCGCCATCACGGGCGCCACCAATCCCGAAGAGGCGGATTCGGTGACGATCCGCGGCCAGTACGGCCGGATCACCACCAAAGGCGTTTATGAAAATGTGATTCACGCTTCCACCAGTTTGGAAGAAGCCGAGCGGGAAATTAAATTGTGGTTTGAGCCGGATGAAATTATTTTCGATCTTTATCCGACGCAAGAAGTGGAAGTGAAAGTCAAGAAACGAGTTTGGACCTTACCCCAAATCACGACCCACAGCGCTGGCGCTAAGACCTCTAACCGCCGCAAATGAAATATTTCACCCGTTCGCTTTCAGTTTATTTGCTGCTTGGTTTATTTACTTTCTGGGCCTGTGATCAAAAGGGCGTCAGCCGTTCTCCCGGCGCCGGCGCCCCCGTTGAAATCAAAGTCGCTTTTTGGGGCGCACCCGAGGAAATCGACATCATTACCCAATCCATGGCCGGCTGGCAGAAAGCGCATCCGAATATTCAAGTCCGCTTCGAGCATACTCCGTACGCGGGCTACGATTCCAAAATGCTGACGCGGATCGCGGGCGGCGCTGCCCCCGATGTGATTGCGGCCGAAGTCAATTATTTTGTCACGTTTGCGACGAAAGGCGTTTACCTCAACTTGAATCCTTTCGTTGAAGCAGACCCGGATTTTTCTTTAAATGATTTTTTCGATTCCATTATCGAGCGTTTTACCGTGGACGGCAATTTGTATGCGGTTCCGCGCGATGTGGCCCCGTTTGCCTGTCTTTTTTATAACAAAGACCTTTTTGATCAAGCGCAGCTGCCCTATCCCACGGATGAGTGGACATGGGACGACCTGCTCAAGAATGCGCAGGCGCTAACGAAGCGGGATGCCTCAGGCAGAGTCACGCAGTACGGTTTTTATGGATGGGCGTGGCAGAATTTTGTCTACGGCAACGGCGGCAGTTTGGTCGACGACGTCAAATCGCCGACAGAATGCACTTTGGATGATCCGAAATCCGTCGAGGGCCTTCAGTTTTATTCCGATCTCATCAATAAATATCACGTGATGCCCACCCCTCTTGCGCTTGCCAATTTGGGAATGGGAGTCGACCTCATGTTCGCAAGCGGAAGGCTGGCCATGTTTCTATCGGGCATTTGGGAAACTCCTTCTTTGAGGGCAAAATATTCTTTTGAGTGGGATGTGGCCATGTTTCCGAAAAATCGGGAAGGAATCCGCCGTTTCGGAAGCGGCGGCACCGGTTATGGAATTTTAAGAACGTCGAAATATCCCAAAGAAGCTTGGGAAGTGGTGAAAGCGCTGACGAGTGAGCCGGTCCAAAGCGAGCTTGCCGAGCGCGGCCTGGCTCAACCTTCGCTTCGCTCGGTTGCCTTAGGGGAACATTGGGCCGAAAGCCCGCTTCCGCCGGCGAATAAGAAAATGCTGAACGAGGCGGTCAATTATATTATGTTTGATCCGTTCCATCCCCGGTGGCGCGAGATCGAAGCGAAGATGATTACGCCGGAGCTTGATTTATTGAAATCAGGCAAGGAGACGGCGGAAAAAGCAGTCCGGAAAATAGTCCCCCGAATCAACGAGATTCTCCATGAGCAGAACTAAGGCGCCAAGCGCGGTCTTAAATGATCGAGAAGCCCGGAAATTTGAAAGTGCCTACGGTTATTTTACGGCCGACGGCCGTGAGTATGTCATCACACGGCCGGATACGCCGCGGCCGTGGGTCAATGTGATTTGCAACGGCGATTACGGTTTAATTGAGAGCCAAGCGGGCTCCGGTTTTTCGTGGCGCGATAACTCCAACCTTTCCCGGGTGACGCGCTGGGAGCAGGATTTGATTAAAGACAGTTGGGGCAAATATATTTATGTCCGGGATCAAGACACCGGCGATTTCTGGTCCGCGACTTGGAAGCCTTGCTGCCCCAAGTTCGATTTTTATGAGGCCCGCCACGGCCAAGGGTATTCCGTTTTGAAAAGCCTCCTCAACGATATTTCGGTGGAGAAAACGATTTTCGTCGATACGGAAGAGCCCGTTGAAATTTGGAAAGTGGTCGTGGCCAACGAAAGCAGCCGGACGCGTCACGTCAGTCTTTTCACTTATTTTGAGCTGTGTTTGGGAAACGCGGCCGATACGCACCGCGAGTTTCAAAAAACATTCATTGAAACGGAAATCGACAAGGGAAACGGCGCCATTTACGGCTTGAAGCGCGCTCCGCTCGTTCCCGGATTCATCTCAACGGGGATGAGCGAGAAACCGCTGCAGTGTTTTCATGCCTCGAACGTCAAACCCACCGCGTATGAAGGCGACAAGGAAGCTTTTTTTGGCCGTTACGGCGAAATTCAATCGCCGAAAGCCGTCTGTGACGGAAAATTAAATGATACATGCGGCAAATGGGGCGATTCGATTTCAAGCCTCCAGGTCGATCTTGAACTCAAAGCGAATGAATCGAAAACCGTCATTTTTACTTTAGGTTCCACGCAATCGCGTGAACGAGCCGCTCGCCTGATTAAAAAATACGCGGATCCGAAGACCGCCGATCAGGAACTTTCAAAATCCAAAGCGCTTTGGGATTCATTTGTCAACGCCACCACGATTGACACGCCGGATGAGGCAATGAATTTTATGACGAACACTTGGATGAAATACCAAGCGATCTCAGGCCGCTTGTGGGCCCGCTGCGGCTATTATCAGTCGAGCGGCGGGTTTGGTTTTAGAGACCAGCTTCAGGACTGCCAGATTTTTTTCGCGGCGAAACCGGAGCTTGCCAAAAAACAAATCCTGCTTCATGCCGAGCAGCAATTTCCGGACGGCACGGTTTATCATTGGTGGCATCACGGCACCGGCATGGGCGCTATCACCCATTGTTCGGATGATCTTCTGTGGCTGGATTTCATCACGTTAAATTACTTGGATGAGACCGCGGATGAGAAGATTTTGGATACCAAAGTGAAATTTCTGCCGGATCCGAAAACCAAAAAGGCGAGTGAAGGCACACTTTATGATCATTTGCTTCGCGCGATCGATAAAGTCTTTACGCGGTTTTCGCCGCGAGGGCTTCCTTTAATTGGAGAGTGCGACTGGAATGACGGTCTGAGCCACGTCGGCCTTAAATGGAAAGGGGAATCGGTTTGGCTGGGGCAGTTTCTTTACGGTATTCTCATGCGGATCGCGCCGATCATCGAAAAACGCGGCGATAAAAAACGCGCCGCAAATTATCTTAAGCGCGCTCTGGCGTTGAAAAAAGCCGTCAACCGGCACGGTTGGGATGGCGAGTGGTATCTGGGAGCCACAAGAGACGACGGCCGGCCTTTGGGCAGCAAAACCCAGGATCAGGGAAAAATCTTTTTGAATTGCCAGACTTGGGCGGTGATCACCGGAATTGCGGAGGGCGAACGGGCCAAACAAGTGATGAATCAGGCGGCCAAGCATCTTTACCGTGAATACGGCCCGCTGCTTTTAACGCCGGCTTATCACGAAACGGATCCGACCATCGGATACATTACGCGCTATGCGCCGTCTGTGCGCGAGAACGGCGGCCTTTACACGCACGCAGGCACTTGGGCCATTCAGGCCGAATGCATGATGCGAAACGGCGACAAAGCTTACGAAGTTTATAACAGTTTCAATCCCGCTCTCCGCGGCCGGGACGCCGATCTTTACTTTTCGGAACCTTATGTCACGCCGGGAAATGTAGACGGGCCTGATTCACCGAATTTCGGCCGTGGCAGCTGGACGTGGTACACCGGTTCCGCCGCTTGGTACGCGGTGGTCATCCTCAATTGGTTTCTCGGGGTTCGTCCCGTCCGTGGAGGGCTTTTGATTGATCCGGTCATCCCCAAAAAATGGGCGGGGTTCAAAATCAAGCGCCTCTTCCGCGGCTCGGTCTATCAAATTTCCGTTGCGAATCCCAAACATGTTTCCTCGGGCGTTAAGAAAATTACGATTAACGGAAAGCCGATCGAAGGAAATCTGATTAAGCCGCTTAAATCAAAAGGCCCCCACATCGTCAAAGTTCTAATGGGTTAAAGCCGATTTTAATTGACATTAGTCCAGTGTAGCCCTATAATTAAGTCACTTTTACAAAACTTTTAATTGGCGAGACATGTTGTGCATTTAAAGTTCGCCATTTACACGATCAGTAAAGAATAAAATCATTAAAAAGGGTTTTATTTGTTGTCAAGACTTAGGTTGGTAGTTTCGCTATCGCTCTTTGTCATATTTGCTGGCTGTGCTGTCGCAGAATCTTCTTCTGCTTTTAAAACCGTCCCCACCGGAAAAACCGCAAGTTCGGCCTCTCGATTTCATGTGCTCGACGACTTCAACGCAGGCCTCAGTGAGACGAAACTCGGAACGGTTTGGAAAACCTCAGAGACCAACGACGTAAAAATCGGGCTCTACTCCGAACGCGAAGATGCGCTCAAACACGGCGGCTCACTCAGGATTGAATATACGATTCCGCCTCACGAAAGTGTGCGGTTTTTCACTCCCTTGAACGAGCTTGATTCCAGCCAAGCCGAGGCGGTTGTATTTCTGCTTCGGAAAAAAGAACTGGATTCATTCCGGGGCAAAATCGCCGTGGAACTTCGGGATTACACCGGCAAAACAGTTCCGGTCAATCTTCACCCTTCGATGAGGCATTCGTGGGAAGGCCCTCAGGGAGAATGGGTTGAAATAACAATCCCGAGAGCAGACTTTAAGCCGCTTGATTTTAATCGGCTGGACCGTTTCCAAATTGTTCTTAGTTCCTCAGCGGATGCTGAGATAAGCGGCTCACTCATTTTAGATGAAGTCGCATTTTTCGGGCCAGCGGAGCTGGTGTTTAGGTCGGATGAAGATAACTTGGTTGGTTTTCCGAAAATCGTTATTCATGAAAGCCGCCGAGCCGAGCTCCTTGAGATTCAGGATGATCAACAGTTTTTATTGGAAGTTGCCCGGGACACTTGGCTTTATTTTGAAAATTTAATCGACCAGAGCACGCATTTGCCCGTCGATCATGTGCGCGTAGGAGAAGTACCGGGAGTCGGAAGTTATGTCAGCCCGACGAATCTTGCGCTTTATTGGATCGGGAGCGTTGCGGCATACGATCTTTCTCTCATTTCAAAGGAACAGGCGGCCGGGAATATCCGGTCAAGCCTGGAATCTTTTGAAAAGCTCAATCGCTGGGGCAGGGGTTTTTGGTATAACTACTACCATACCCGAAGCTTTCGCGTCACCCGCGCCTACGTCTCAGTTGTGGACAACGGATGGCTTGCGGCGGCTTTGGTGGTGATTCGGCAGGCGTTTCCGGAGGAATTTGGCGAACGAGCAAGCGAGTTTCTCAAGCTGCTTGATTTTTCAGAGTTCTACGATCCTTCAAACGGCCAGCTGAAACTAGGCTATGACGCGGATAAGGAAAGTTTCTCGCCGTATCATTACGGCCTTCTGACGACGGAAGCGCGTTTGGCGAGTTATATCGCGGTCGGTAAAAAAGATCTAAAAGCCGAACATTGGGCGCGGATTTACCGGACACTTCCCGTAGAGTGGGATTGGCAACGGCAAGTGCCGCAGGGAGACGAGCGGACGTTATTCGGAGTCCCGGTTTTTGAAGGGTTTTATACATATCTGAATCAAAAATTCGTCCCGAGCTGGGGCGGATCGCTCTTTGAATTCTTAGCGCCGACCTTGCTTTTAAAAGAACAGGAGTTAGCGCCCAAAGGCCTTGGCAAAAACAATATCGCTGCCACGGACCTTCATATCGAGCACGCGCTGAGTAAAAAAAGATATCCGGTTTGGGGGCTCGCGCCCTGCGCCGTCCGGAACGGCCGGTACTGGATTTATCGGGAATACGGAATTCCCGATCTTGGCGCGAAAGGTTATGCGGATCGAGCGGTGATAACGCCTTACGCGTCATTTCTGGCATTGGCAACGCGGCCGCGGGAAGCGATTCAGAATTTGCGCGAGATGCTTTCAAGATACCCGAACATTTACGGGGAATACGGCTTTTATGATTCTGTGGATGTGATTCGAAAGACGGTGAATCCGCAGTATCTCGTATTGGATCAAGGGATGAGTTTTTTGGCCATCGCAAATTATTTGCGTGACGGGGTTGTCAGAAAACGTTTTCATTCGGATCCAATCGGCCGCGAAGGAGAAGTTTTGCTTAAAGAAGAGGTTTTTTCGATTTAGTAAA
>CAZPKZ010000033.1:9191-10499 GCA_964587285.1 uncultured bacterium
GCCTCAACCTTAGTTTTATCCGCAGGTCAATTATTTGCTCAACCTGACGCGGCGTTCTCAAGTGAAAGCGGAGCTTCGAGCGCGGGCAGCGAACTGATCGTCGCGGATTTCAACACGGGAGATAAGCCTTCCAACCTCGGAGGCGATTTCGGCTCGTGGGATAAAGACCCCAATGATGAAACGCAAGGCTGTCAGATGAGTTTTGAAGCGGATGATGCGCTCGGCGATGAATTAGGTTATTCCATCCGGATGGACTATGATGTGGATTCGCCCAATCCTGCCTACAACGGATTTTGGATGAAACTCAATAATCTGGACGCCACCGCGTATAATACGGTCAATTTTTACCTCAAAGGCGACAGCACGAGCGGTTTCACGAAGCGCGTGAAAATCGAACTGAAAGACGATACCAAACAGCCTTCTCAGTTCATCGTGGCGGGTGTGACCGACCAATGGCAGAAATTCTCTCTTCCGTTTGAGAAATTTAAGCGGGTGAAGAACTGGAGCGCTTTAAGCGAATTCGTCGTTGTCTTCGACGACATCAACTCCAATCCTAAACAGGGGACTCTGTATCTCGATCAAGTCACCTTTTCATCAGAATAAGCGCAGCTAAAAAAGTGCAAGAGAAAGGAGGGTCTCTGTGATCAAGCAGATGCTTTTAAAAGACAGGATTCTGACCGACAAGGAAAGAAAAAACCTGGCGATTCTGGAAGTGATCCGCAAAAACGGGCCTATCTCACGGACCGACATTTCCAAGATTACGGAATTAAACATCGTCACCGTCTCTAACTATGTCAGCCATTACATTAAAACCGGGTTGGTCGTGGAAGGCGAGCTTGACGAGTCCACCGGCGGGCGCAAACCGGTTCTGGTGGAACTCAATCCAAAAGCCGGATATATCGTCGGTGTCGGGCTGAATATGCTGAATATGGTTGGCGTGCTGGTCGATTTGGAAATCAATGTGATCACAGAGATCAAACGCGAGCGGCTTCCGGAAAATTCAGAAGCTACTGTGCAGCAGATGGTAGAGCTTGCGGCCGACATGATCGATAAATCTGAAGTCGATAAAACCAAAATTGTCGGGGCGGGTGTCGGGATTCCGGGCATCATTGATGAGCGCGGGAGGACGATCCGCTGGCCTCAGAGCCTCGGGGAAAAAGACATTTCGGTGTGCCTATCGATCAAAGATACATTTGAAAAGCGCCTGAACGTGCCCACCTTCGTCGAAAATGACGCGAATGCCGCCGTGCTGGGTGAAAAATGGCTCGGCTTGGACCGCGATGTCAAGCATCTGGTGTATATGTTTTC
>CAZPKZ010000034.1:0-10322 GCA_964587285.1 uncultured bacterium
ATTTTTACATTCGGGATAATAATGCTCCAGTGAAAGCCCGCCCAAAATACCTTTCTGAAATAAGGACTGATTGATTTTCTCGATCGGTTTTTGGAAACGAACTACAAATTCATTGAAAATAGAGCCGTTGGTGACTACTTCCAATCCTTTCAAACTACTGAGAGCAGTCCTAAGATAATAGGCATTCTCTAAATTAAGTTCGGCAATCCGCCGAATGCCTGTTTTCCCCAAACTCGCCAAATAAACACAGGCCGCAATCGCGCAAAGCGCTTGATTCGTACAAATATTAGAACTTGCCCGTTCACGACGGATATGCTGCTCTCTCGCTTGAAGTGTCAGGCAAAACGCGCGCCGGCCCGCTGAATCATGAGTCAGACCCACCAAACGACCCGGAATGCGCCGAATCAGAGCCCGGCTTGAAGCGATATAGCCCAGCCACGGACCGCCTAGATTGGGGGTGAGACCAAGAGGCTGACCTTCACCGCAGGCAATATCGACACCCCACTCTTTTGGGGTTTTATAGAATCCGAAAGAAAGCGGATGGCCTACCAATACAAAAAGCGAGCCATTTTGATGTACCAGGGTTTCAAGCTCTTTTAATTCTTCCACCAAACCAAAAAAATTAGGGCTTGCGACAACGACAGATGCCACATCCTGAGTTAAATTTTTTCTAAGAAAATCGTGGTCGAGTTCAAAACGGCTTTTAAACGGAATTTCCTCCACCGAAAATGAAGTGCCGGTGAGATAAGTTTTAACGACCTTCCGATAATCGGGATGGACAGAGCGCGCGATCAATACCTTGCGGCGCTTGGTTTCGTGAAGGGTCATCAGCACGGATTCTGCCAGCGCCGTCGAACCGTCATAATGGGATCCGTTCGAAACATCCATGCCCGTTAACTCGCAAATCAGGCTTTGATACTCAAAAAGTGCTTGGAGGGTGCCTTGAGACGCTTCGGGTTGATAGGGCGTGTAGGACGTGTAAAATTCGCTCCGCCCGATCACATGGCGGACAACCGAAGGAATGAAATGTTCATAGCTTCCGGCGCCAAGAAAGGACAAATGGTCTTTCACATTTATATTTTTTTGGGAGAGTCCGCGAAAATAACTCTGAGCCTCCAGCTCGCTTAAAGCAGGGGGCAGATTGATCGGAGGATTTCGAAGCTCGCTCGGGATAGCGGTAAACAGCTGCCCAAAATGCTCGATTCCGATCGTCTCGAGCATCTCAGCTTGATCTTTTTTAGTGATCGGAAAGTAACTCATCCGTGGGTTACCCTTTAGCTCCTTCGCGAATTAAATGTTCGTATTGGTCCCGCGTTAATAAAGATTCCCATTCTTGTGATTGGGAGGGCGTCAGTTCAAAAAACCATCCTTTTCCATAAGGATCTTGATTGACGAGGGCGGGATCGGACTCCAGAGTTGTATTAATCGCTTTCACCGTGCCGGAAACCGGGGCGTAAATATCGAAGGCAGCTTTGACCGACTCTACGATGCTGATGGCCTTTCCCTGTTCCACCGCGTGCCCGACGTGCGGAAGCTCAACAAAAACAACATCCGAAATTTCATGCTGGGCATAATCGGTAATCCCGACGACCAATTTATCCTCTGCCTTGCGTACCCATTCATGACTTTTGGTATAACGAAGCTCCGACGGAAAATTCATATCATCTCCTTCCTTCTTGGTTCCTTTTATAAAATGGCGTTTTAACGATTCCGGCTTTCTTCACTTCTCCCCGAATTTCAATTTCAATCTCTTGGCCGACTTGCGAATAGGGAGTTTCGATGTAAGCAAGGCCGATATTTTTCTTAAGCGTAGGAGAAAAAGTGCCGCTCGTAACTTTTCCTCTTTTTTGACCGTTCACTAGAACGCTCGAACCTTCCCGTGCAATTCCTCGATCTTTGAGCTCAAAACCAATTAATTTGCGTTTGATTCCATCTTTGCGTTGATCTTCCAAGGCTTGTTTGCCGATAAAATTTTTCTTTCCCCAACCAATCGTCCAGCTGAGACCAGCTTCAAGAGGAGTGGTTTCATCTGTCATATCATGGCCGTATAATAGAAAACGAGATTCAAGCCGAAGAGTGTCGCGTGCCCCAAAACCAATGGGCTTAAGCCCGTAAGATTTCCCTGATCCCATCAACTGCTGCCAGAGGCGAAAAACTCCGCCCATGGAACAAAACACTTCGTAACCTTTCTCGCCGGTGTAGCCGGTTTCGGAAAGAATTAGGTCGCCGAAAGGAGAATTGAATTTCACGAAATGATAATAGGAAAGAGCGCTTAGATCAACATTGAAAAGCGCTCGGATAACTTGAGGGCTGTTCGGGCCTTGGATGGCGAGGAGCGCGGTCTGATCGCTTACATTTTCAAGCGACGCGTTGCCTTGAAGATGCTGCTTAAACCAGTTGAAATCTTTTTCGATATTTGCGGCATTGACGACAATCAAATACGACTCGGGGCTTTCCTCCATCACAACCACATCATCTACAATTCCGCCGTCTTCCCTGCAAACGGGGCTGTAGAGCGCGGCTCCCGGCGATAATTTAGAGATATCATTGGTAATCCATTGATTCACGATTGAACGCGCATCTTTCCCGCGGACGAAAAATTCGCCCATATGAGAAATGTCAAAGACTCCGACGCCCGTCCGAACCGTCTCATGTTCCTCAAGGACGCTCGTGTAATAAAGCGGAACATACCATTCGCCAAATGCGCCGAAGCGGCCTCCCAAGCGTTCGTGCTCGGTGTGAAGTGGTAATTTCTTAAGATCTTCCATGGTCGGAGTGCTCATAAAGTGAATGTGTCAAATGAAGGAGTGATTTTATCAAAAATAAGATTGAATTGCGAGTGATTAACTTTCGAGATGTTCGAGGAGCGATTTCATATCTTCGGGGAGTTCTGAGGTGAAAAAAACTTTCTTTTTGCTTTGAGGATGAGAAAAACCAAGTTCCTTGGCATGAAGCGCCTGCCGTTGGATAAAAGAAGAAGTGACACCGTAGACCGAATCCCCTAGTACGGGATACCCTAAAGTGCGAAGGTGGACTCTGATTTGATGCGTCCTTCCCGTTTCAGGCCTTGCTTCAAGAAGAGTGGCTTTTTCAAATCGTTTCAGGACCCGGAAATGGGTCACCGACGGTTTACCATCGTCCGGCCTGACAATCACTTTTTTGCGATTCATGACGGAACGGCCGAGCGGCTCGTTTGAGCGCATTTCGTCATGCTGAACGACACCCTTCACCACAACCCAATAACGGCGGTCAATATGGTGCGCCTTAAATTGATTGGCTAGAAATCTGTGAGCGGAATCATTCTTCGCTATCACGAGAAGACCGGACGTATCTTTATCAAGCCGATGAACGATACCGGGCCTTACGGCATCTCCCATTTGCGAAAGCGAGCGCGTGTGATGAAGGAGCGCGTTGACCAGCGTTCCTTTCGGATTTCCGCAGCCGGGATGCACCACCATGCCCGCCGGTTTATTGATTAAAATGATGTCGTCATCCTCAAAAATGATGTCCAGCGGAATCGATTCTGCCCGCGTAAGGTCATCCGGCTCCTGCTCATAGGCAATTGAAATCTGATCACCCGAAGCTAGATGCGTATGCGGCTTGACCAGCCGCTCATTAAGCCTGATCTTTCCTTCTTCGATCAGCTGTTTGATTTTGGTCCGCGAAAAAGTCTGGATCAATTCTTGAGCCAAAAAAAAGTCGAGGCGGGCATTGGCAGCGTCGGGCGGAACGGCTATTCTTTTTTCTTCCATAACCATCCAAATCGCAGCCATAAAATTGAAATGACGGCCGCCGCCAAAAAAATGAGGCTCGTCCACTGAGGAAGGGTCAAGTCAAAAAGGAGTTTCAAATTGTCGCCGCGGAAGTATTCGATCGTGAAACGTCCGACGGAATATAAAATAAAATAAGCGGCCGACACGACACCCGGCTGAAGACGCCTTCTCCAAAGAATCAAAAGAAAAGCGGCCAATAAAAAACAAAACGCCGCCTCATAAAGCTGCGTGGGGTGGACCCGATGATCCAGGGCCGGAAACGAAACACTCCATGGAAGCGTGGAGGCTTTCCCATAGCAACAGCCGTTGAGAAAGCAGCCCAGACGGCCGAAAGCTTGAGCCAACGCCAAGGCCGGTACAAATAAATCAAGCATGGAAAGATATGAAAGACGTTTCAATCGAACAAATAGGGTGAATCCGAGCAAACCTCCCGCTAAACCGCCGTACAAAATAATTCCTCCTTCCCAAATTTTGATCGCATCGATCGGAGAAGAGCGAAAATAATCCCAAAATTCAATCACGTAAAAGATCCTCGCGCCAATGAAACCGCTCACGACGGTCGTAATGGCCAGATCAAGAGCGAGTTCGGAATTGACGGAAATATCTTTGGCATTGTTGCGGATTAAAGCAATGGCAGCCAAAACACCGATCGCCACTAGAAGTCCATAAGAATACAAATGAAATGGCCCGATCGAAACCAAAGTAGGATGCATCAGCGGCCTCTCAAAGCGGCCCAAATCAGAACGACCACTCCGATCGTAATAAAAGAATCGGCGATATTAAAAACCGGCCAAATGCGAAAATCCAGAAAGTCGATCACATGGTGAAATCGGATTCGATCTACCCAATTTCCCATTGCGCCGCCTAAAATAAATCCAAAGGCAAGCCGTTTGGAAAGGGATTGCCGGCGAAAAAACCAGGATCCGGCAAAGAGGCCAACAACACTGAGTGTGATAATGAGCACCCAAAATTCGGGACGATTTTGGAAAAGTCCGAAGGCAATCCCTGTATTTTCAACGAAACTTAAATGGAAATAATTCTCAAAAACTGGAAGGTTCGCTTTCGGCTTCAAATACGATATGGCCAGAAGTTTGGTGAGCTGATCAATTGCGAGTACGGCTCCAGCGACACAATAGAGGGTTCGCATGGATCAAAGCGGGGAGCTTATTCCCGGCGGGCGTTTTTTTCCTCATCTTCTTTGCACTTGATGCACAGTTTCGCAGAGGGAACTGCTTTGAGACGCTTGAAACTAATCGGCTTAGCGCAATTTTCGCAAATGCCGTAAGTGCCTTCGTTCATTTTCTTGAGAGCCTCGTCGATTCGATTCAACATGGCTTGTTCCGTGGAAGCTAAGTCGAGTGAAAACTCGCGGTCAAAATTATCGGTGGCCATATCGGCCATATGGAATGAATAACCTGAAAGGTCGCCGGCGGCGTCACGCTGGCTCCGGTTCAAATTGTCGCGCTCAATGTGGTTAATACCCTCGGCAATCTGAGCACGCTCTACCTCAAGTTGTGCTTTCAGTTTTTCTAATTCCTCTTTTTCCACAGTTCTCTCTTCCTTTCCTATCAAAAAGACGGGGGATTATAACACTCATGCTTTCGAAGTCAAATGAATTTGAGCCGCCGGTTATGCGGCGGGGCGGGCATTTCGTTCTAATTTATACTTTCCGTTCAGCATACGTTTATAGACACGGATAAACGATTCGACCACTTTGGGATCAAACTGAGTTCCCGCGCATCGTTCCAATTCTTGAAAAGCGGTATCAATCGAACGGCCTTTGCTGTAACAACGCTTGGAGACGATGGCATGAAATGCATCTACCACCGAAACGATCCGCGCTTCAACCGGTATGGCTTCCCCCCGCAAACCGTCTGGATACCCCGACCCGTCATAATTTTCGTGATGATGCAGTACCACATTCGCGACATCTTTAAACCCGGATAAAGGCTGCAAGATTTTCGCTCCCTTGATGGGATGCTGCCGCATCACTTTCCATTCCTCATCCGTCAGGCTCGAAGGTTTCATTAAAATATGGTCCGGAATCCCGATTTTTCCGACGTCGTGCAAATGGAGCGAAGCCACTAAAATATCCTTCTTCCGGCCCGAAAGGTCATAGCCCATTTCCTGAGCGGTCATCAATCCGAGCCGCTCGACCCCTTCGAGATGACCAGCCGTATAAGGATCCTTGGCGTTCACCTCTTCGGCAAGTGACATCACGATTTGGTAATAAGTTTCCTGCTCTTTTTTCCTGAGATCCGTAATTTCCTGAAATCTTTTTTGAAGCTCCTGTTTTTGCCTCTCCAGCTCCATATTTTTTGCGATCAGGTCTTCCCGATATTCCGCAGTCTTAATGGTCATAGAAGCATCATTGGTCAGGGTCTGAAAAAAAGAAATTTCTTCCGCCGTAAAGATACCCCCTTTTAGTTTTGCGCCTAAAAGCAAGACGCCCAGCAATTGGTCTTTATAATATCCGGGCACACAAATCGTGGCTTTTAAAGTCTCCATAACATCTTTCAGCTGAAGTAACTGATTTTTAAGTGACGGGCGATGAACGGTCAACTCTGAATCTGCAATCCAATCAGCAAGTTCGCTCAAAACGAGGTAATCCTTCGTCAGTTTAAGCTTTCGCTCTTTGTGGGAAAACCATTGAATCAGGGGGTTCGTTTGGTCCAATTTCACCAAATTGATCGGAATTCGATGGCTGCCTTTGGAATCGACAAAAATGAAGCGGGATTTTAACTGGTCATACATGAGGATTGAAGCGTGATGGAGGCCTACTTCTTTGACGATAAATCGTACGATCATTCTGAGAAGCCGCCTCGGGTTTTTGACCCGAACCATCGTTTTTGCCGCGTTTTTGAGGGCTTCCTGATAATCGTAGCTCGTCATATAGGGCAGTTTGCCTAATCGTTCACGCTACAAGTTAAAAATGAAAAGGTTTATAAAATCATAGCACTTTCTTGCTTAATTTGCTACCGATAAGGCGTGGCAAAATTTCGTCCCAAAATAGGAAAGATTTGAAGCAGATAAAAAACTTAAATACCTGATATATAAAGACTTATATCAACTACGACTTGCTAGAGCCGCTTAAAGATTCGATTTTTTCGCGGACATCATTTTCAAGGTATTCCAAGCTCAAGGGCTTGGTGATGTAGTTATCTGCCCCCAATCTGAGGCACTCTTCGATCTTATCTCGAGTTTCAAGAGCGGTAACCATAATGACTTTGGTGCGGGGAAACTTCTTTTTAACGGTTTCCAGCACTTGGATGCCGTCCATTCCGGGCATTTTGATATCTAAAAGGACCACATTCGGCTTAAATTGCTCAACCGCGCTCAAAGCCGCTTGCCCCGAAGAAGCGGTCTTAACTTCATAATTCCGTTCCTCAAAAAAACTCTTCAAAAAATCGCAAATTTCCACTTCATCGTCCACAATCAAAAGTTTCATACCTTTCCTCCTCGTTTCCCTATCGTCAAAGTGATTATTTCATCATTCCCGGACTTCAGATAATGTCGGCTGTTTTAAAGCGAGATTCGGCGCCGGTTCAACGGCCGTATTGAGCAATTCACTTTCGCACGGAAGTTCCACGATAAAGGTCGCGCCAGCCCCCGCTTTGCTTTCCGCTCGAATCGAGCCGTCATACCCATGAATAATTTGCTGGGTCACAAAAAGCCCAAGCCCGCTCGCTCCCTGCCGCGTCGTAAAAAAAGGATAAAACACTCTTGAAAGATCCGCCTCCGGGATTCCCGGGCCGGAGTCTGAAACACGCAGCTCAATGACCCGGTCGTGTTTGCGGTATCTCATGATAACCTGTACGGTGCCTTTGGTTCCGATCGCTTGCACGGCGTTCAAGAATAGATTTAAAAATGCTTCCCGAAGCTCCGTAATATTTCCGGTCCATTTTGGAATCGGCTGCTCAAAGCGTTTGATGACCTGAATCTGATCCAACGACACTTGATACGAAAGAAGAGCGATCGTATCGTTGATAATCGTTTCGAAATCGATCAGTTCCCTCATCGATTTGTTGGACTCGGAAAACATGAGAAGTTTTCTCGTAATATCGGCCGCGCGCTTCGTCTGCTTGACAATGGTCTTAAGCACTTCTTCGACCTGTTCATCATAGGCAATCTTATCCCGTTTCAGAAGTAGGATTTGCGCTTTGCCGGAAATGATCGTCAGCGGGTTATGAATTTCGTGGGCAATCCCCGTCGCAAGGTGCGCAATCGCCGCATGCTGGGCCGAGTGAAGGACCGTGGATTGGATTTTCATCAACTCTTGGTTGCTTTCGCGAATTTCCTCAAAGAGCGCCGCGTTTCGAAACGCACTTACCGTTTCTTTCGCGAATTCAAAAAAGGATTTGATTTCCTGGCGCGTAAACGATTTGACCGTCGCCTTCGGTATCAAATTAATCGATCCAATCAATTCGTTATGAGAAATCAAAGGAATCACGCATGATGCGTACAATTGCTGAAAATCA
Organism: uncultured bacterium; assembly: GCA_964587285.1. Classification (GTDB taxonomy): domain Bacteria; phylum Omnitrophota; class Omnitrophia; order Omnitrophales; family Danuiimicrobiaceae; genus 01-FULL-45-10b. The sequence goes on from CAZPKZ010000034.1 coordinate 8,252, forward strand.
TCCCTCAATTGATTGGCCTCCTGCCAGGAAAAGGAAGGAATCACGCGCTCCCGTTCGATCGGTAATTTATAGGTCCTGAGCAATTCGATCAAAAGTGAATGAGGCGCCAATTCCAGACTGCGCCAGGCATTGGGTTTAAGGCCAAAAGCGGAAATGATCCGGTATTTATCTTTCGATTTGTCATAGATAAGCACGGAGGCAACGCGCGCATGCAACGCCTCGCCGAACGTATTGACGATCAAATTGGCCAGTTCTACCCGATCGAGAATGCCGGTTAAAGACCGCGCCAACTGAGCCAGAATGGAATGATCTTGTGTGTTTGATTTAAAGAGGATATCCCTAAAAAAGACAAAGATGACATGGTCAATCGGTTTATAAATGAGGGCGGCCAAGGAAACGGAAAGGACTAACACCGTGATTTCATGGGAAAAGAGGTCGTAGCGGAACCATCTGAAGGCAAAGAAACGAAAGACAGAATAAAAGAAGAAAACAAGAACAAATAAAAAGCCCGTGAGAATTACCTGTTTTAAAATCCGCTTCCGTTTTCTCACATGCAGCTTCATTCTCGCCACCCGAGGGAACAGCTATGGTATTGTATCCTAATTTATCGGATGAATCGCCTTATTTTTAAGTATTAATTTGCTGAAATCGCCTCCACGCACCGCTCACAAAGGCTCGGATCTTGAGGGAAAGTCCCTACTTTTGTGGAATAATGCCAGCAGCGCTCGCATTTCAACCCATCGGCCTTTACGACTGAGATAGACATTTTAGCTTCATTAAATGAGGAGGCCTTAAAGCTGACTTCTTCGGCTCCTTCCCGGTTTCCTTCCATCCAAACCAATTGAGAGACGATGAAAACCCGCTCCAGCTCCTGCCAATACTTCTTCAACACTTTTGCCGACTCATTGTGATCCGTTCTTAAATAAACTTTGGCATCCAAACTCGAACCGATTAAGCCGGCGGTGCGTTTCTTTTCAAGGGTTGGCATCATGGCATCGCGCACGGCGCGAATGACCTCCCAATCTTTGAACGAATCGGGTACCTTGGGCGATTCAGGGACGTTCCAAACGCTTTCGTGCACCGATTTGATGCCTTCTTCAATCGGATACGAACGCCATACCTCCTCCATCGTAAATGAAAGAATGGGCGCGAAAATTTTAACGAGCCTCGACAAAATTTCAAAGAGCCCGCTTTGAGCCGAGCGCCTCAAAGCTGAGTTCTGAGGCGCGGTATAAAGAGTGTCCTTTAAACTATCAAAATAATAAGCGCTCAAATCAATGGAGCAAAAATCATGGAGGTTTTGAAATGCGGCGTGGAAATCGTAATCGTTGTACGATCCGTCAGAGCGTTTCAACAATTGATCCGCTTTGCTGACCGCCCATTGATCTAACGGATGTAGTTTTTCTACGGAGATGCGGTCCTTTTTTGGGTCAAAATCATTCAAATTTCCGAGAAGATACCGGAACGTATTCCGGATTTTTCGATATTGATCCGCCAGCTGTTTTAGAATTTCCCCGGAGAGTCTGACGTCAAATTGATAGTCGCAGGAAGAAACCCAAAGCCGCAAAATATCCGCGCCGAATTCTTTCATCACGTCCTGTGGCGCAATCACATTGCCGGCCGATTTGGACATTTTCTTTCCTTCTCCATCAACCACAAAACCGTGAGTTAAAACGCCGGTGAAAGGCGAATGGCCGTCCAAAGCCACTCCTGTGGTCAAAGCGCTTTGAAACCAGCCGCGGTGCTGGTCGGATCCTTCCAGATATAAATCCGCGGGGTATTTCAATTCTTTTGATTTTTTCAGGACCGCTTGATGGCTGACGCCCGAATCAAACCAAACATCAATAATGTCTTCTTCTTTTTTAAAATCAATGCCCTTGCATTTCGGGCATTTAAAACCCGGAGCGAAAAAGTCGGGCGCGGGGCGTTCAAACCAAGCATCGGCACTTTCTTTTTGAAAAATTCTGATCACTTTTTCTTTTACTTCGCCGACAAAAAAAGTACCGGGACATCGCGTGCAGGAAATAATCGGAATGGGAACTCCCCAGTAACGTTGGCGCGAAAGACACCA
>CAZPKZ010000035.1:0-2188 GCA_964587285.1 uncultured bacterium
GTCAAGCGGCGGACGGCCGCTCGGCCATCTGGCACCGTTCGGTCGGAACGGCGGGGATGACAGTTCGCATCTGTATGCCAAGACATAAGCGAAAAGGTACTTTTGTCCAAATTTCAGAAAAGCAAATTTACCAAGCGCGTATGTTTGACCTGAAAGCGGTCAAGATGCGCGCGCCGGACGGGCATGAATTTCAACACGAAATTATTTTTCATCCCGGCGCGGCCGTGGTCATTCCTCATTTGGGTTCAGATCAATTTGTATTGATCCGCCAGTATCGGACAGCCGTTCGGAAAGTCATTTGGGAGTTTCCGGCAGGCACCTTAGAGCGAGGAGAAGCGCCGCTGGCTTGCGCGAAAAGAGAGATTGTGGAGGAAACAGGTTTTGAAGCCGGGAAGTGGCAAAAGCTGGGTTTATTATACCCTGCGCCCGGAATTTCGACGGAGTTGATGCATATTTTTTTAGCCTCCGAGCTTAAGCCGTCAAAGATGTCGCTAGACCGGGATGAATTTATCCAAAGAAAAATTGTTTCTTTCTCACGTTTACAAAAAATGATCTTAAGTGGTAGAATCACCGACGGAAAAACAATCGCCGGCTTTTTTTACTACTCGCAAAAATGTAAAAAAGGGTTCCGATTAAGGTTTTAACGGTTTAACCGATATATAAATTTGAGGGATTTATGGGTAAACGGATTATGATTATCGATGATGAAAAGGACCTGATTCAAACGGTATCGGTCCGTTTACAAGCAAACGGATATGAGGTTTCATCGAGTGAGGGAGAAAAGGCGGTTCAAGATACGGAGGCGTTTAAGCCGGATTTAATTTTATTGGATATTATCATGCCGGGTTTGGACGGGTTTGCCATTATCCGCGAGTTGAAAAGGAATCCCGGAACGTCGAAAGTTCCGGTTGTCATTTTTTCCGGGAAACCTAAAACCGCTATGATCGAGCTTTTTGGTCCTGAGGGTGTCGCCGGTTATGTCGCAAAGCCTTATCAGCCAAAGGAACTTCTCGAGCAGATCCAAAAAATCTTAGGTTCATAAACCTTCATCTGCATTGCCACCTGTCAAATCCTTCCCGCTTCCGGGTTGATTTTCCATCGTAAAGTCGATAGAATACACCCTTAGTTTAGTTTCGTTGAAATTCACAAGCCCATCGAGGAAAATAACTTAGTGAAATCTTCATTGATTCGGACGCTTGAATCAGCGCCTCTCAAAAAAGAAAAGCGCGAGATTCTGACGCATCCTGTGAAATCGATCGATTTGGAGAAAACAGAATCGATTGCTCAGTTGGTTGAATCGTTTCAAGACACTTCTATTCAGGCCAGAAACGTGGGGCTTGCCGCAAAGGTCTTTGAACGGATGCTTCAGGACCCTGAGCGTCCAACGATCATCCTGGGGCTGGCCGGCCCCTTAATTGCGGCTGGTTTGCGCAAAGTCATTCGAGACATGATTGAATATGGACTGGTGGATGTCATTGTCTCAACCGGTGCCATTCTTTATCAGGATTATTATCAAGCTTTGGGGTTTCATCATTATCGGGGAACGCCGGAGGCCGATGACCGGAAATTGAGAGATCTTCTAATTGACCGGATTTATGATACGTATGTGGATGAAGAAAAGTTCATTTTTTTAGATTCTAAAATCGGCCAATTCGCGAATCACCTGAAACCGGGCGAATATTCGAGCCGCTCGTTTATGGCCGCGCTTTCAAAATCGATCGAAGACCCAAACTCAATTTTGGCGGCGGCGCACCGCAAGGGCATTCCAATTTTTTCACCCGCTTTAAATGATTCCAGCATCGGTATTGGATTAACGGAGCATTACCACAGGGCGCTGGTTGAGAAAAGGAAGGCGGTGGTGATTAATTCGATTCGAGATAATTACGAACTGACCCAGATTGTGGTTCAATCCAAATGCACGGCCGCCGTTTACGTGGCCGGCGGAGTGCCTAAGAATTTTATCAACGACCCCATTGTCATGGCGTATATTTTTGGCCGCGACACGGGCGGTCATAAATATGCGGTTCAAATGACGACCGATTCTCCTCATTGGGGAGGTTTAAGCGGAAGCACGCTTTCTGAGGCGACGTCGTGGGGCAAGGTCAACCGGGAGGCTTCGACGGCCATGGCGTTTGTTGAGCCCTCTGTTTCACTGCCGTTGATTGCAGGTTATGCGCTCCAAAAAAAG
>CAZPKZ010000035.1:2288-10318 GCA_964587285.1 uncultured bacterium
GGTGGGGCAGGATTCATTGGGTCCAATCTCGCGATCGCTTTGGAAGAAAAAGGCGCACGTGTCTGCGTGATCGATGATTTCTCTTCCAGCAATTTTGAGAATTTAAAGCATTTCAAAGGGGAATTAATCGCACAAGATATCAACGAAGTTCCTTGGGAAAAACTGGCTTCCGCGGACGTCATTTTTCATCAAGCCGCTTTGACGGACACGACCGTCGTGGATCAGAAAAAGATGATGTTTAATAATGTGGAAGGGTTCCGTAAGGTGCTGGACTTTGCCGTCAGAAATAAATCGAAGTTAGTTTACGCCTCTTCCGCAGCGGTTTACGGCAATGAGAGCGCGCCTCAAAGAGAAGAAGGGCGGTTGAATCCCCTCAATATTTATGGTTATTCCAAATATGTGGGAGATCAAATGGCTCTTTCAGCTATCCAGGAAGGCTATATCACGATGGTCGGCCTGCGATATTTTAACGTGTTTGGAACGGGCGAGGCGCACAAAGGAAAATTCGCGAGCATGATTTATCAGTTATCGGAGCAAATGCGTGCCGGCCGGCGTCCCAGAATTTTTCACGACGGCGAGCAAACGCGCGACCATATTTATATTCGGGATGTCGTCGACGCGAATTTGAAAGCATTTGAGTCGAAACAGAGCGGCGTGGTCAATATAGGAACGGGTAAAACCACTTCCTTTAACCGTTTGATTGAGATTTTGAATGAAGTGCTTGGTACGAATTTGGCTCCGGATTACTTCGATAATCCATACTCGTTTTACCAGAACAGCACGCAAGCTGATACGTCATTGGCCGAGACGCTTTTGGGTTTTCAAGCAAAACATAGTGTTGAAGAAGGAATCAGCGAATATCTTTCGCAGCTTTACGATCTCAAGCCTCGAAAAGCAGTTTCAGTTAAGATTTAACGCAAGACGAGCTTTCCCAATACAAAGTATTCCGTGAAAAATATGAAACGTTGCCTCACCCTCCTGTTCACCCTTCTTTTGATTTTCTTCCTCGGCAAAGGCATTTTTTGGATTGCCAAAAAAATCGAAGAAGCGAACATCCTTCGCAAAGTAGTTCAAAGGCTTTCCGCAGATTCAAGAATTGCCGAGGTGTTGGTCACACGCAACAGTTATAACGAAGAGACTCAGACCATTGAAACGACCATTAAATTTTTGGAATATGACACGAAAGGAAAACCGCTTGAGCCGCTTTTTTTCACATTTGAAGGCAATTTGATTCAGTTTCAAGCGTTAGTGATCCGCTTCGACGATCAATTAGTTCGTTCGGGGGACAAGCTTCGCGGCAAAAGCGCTTATATTTTCTTACGGGCATTTATGCTGGATGATAAAAATACACAAGTCTTTGACATTACGCCGGTCCGAGAAATTCCGTATGGATATAAAATTCCGGGCCTGCAAAACGAATTTGAGAAAGAACTCTGGCAGGAATTTTGGGCATACGCTCTGGACCCAAAAGCACGGGAAAGGTCACGAATTAAAAACGCTCAAATTGAGGCTCCGGGGACGATGTTCCTTCCGGGGACGATCTACACCATCCGAATTGAACATGACGGCGGTATTCGCATTGATGCCCAGCCGGTTCCAGAAATTTTGAAGGGTGAGAAGGTTTGACGTTACCTGCGCCATTTTAATTTCTTAATCGACTCGAACATTTGTCTGGCCGTTTCTTTTTTCTCAAGCGGGACTAAATAGAGATAGGCTGCGGGGACAACAAATAAAGTCAAGACGGTTGAGACGGTGATTCCTCCGATCACGGCAATCGCCATCGGAATCCGCGTCTCAGCGCCCGGGCCCATGGCGAGGGCAGGCGGAATGGCCGCCGCAATGGTTGAAACCGAAGTCATGAGAATAGGCCGAAGGCGAATGGGGCAGGCCTTCTTTAAAGCGTCCAAAGGGCTCAGGCCTTCATTTCGCATCTGATTGGTAAATTCCACCAGAAGAATGGAGTTTTTCTTCACGATTCCCAAAAGCAAAATAAGCCCGATCAAACTAAAAATGTTGAGTGATTGATTGCCGATCAAAAGGGCGATGAATGCGCCTGAAACGCTGAAGGGGAGCGCGAGCAAAACAGTGAAGGGGTGGATGACGTGATTGAACTGGGAGGCCAAAATCATATACGCGACGATGATCCCGACCCAAAGCGCGAAGATCAGGCTTTGAAAGGATTCCTTAAAGGTTTGGCTCGTCCCGCTAAACACGACGCGATAACCCTCAGGCAGTATGTTCTGGCTGATGGCACGCGCTTTTTCAATCGCCCGTCCTTGCGATTTTCCGGCCGCGATATTTGCGAATATGCCGATGGCTCGCTCGCGGCCTCGGCGGGTAATGGCAAGAAGGCTTGGGCTCTCTTTGATTTGAATCACGTCTCCTAAGCGTACCATCTCGCCTCGGTTATTCCAGACGTGAAGTTTCTGAATGTCTTCAATGTTAGTCCTTTGTTCGTCCACAACTTGAACGCGGACATCGTAGCGCTTGCCACCTTTGGTGTATTTTGCGATTCTCGCGCTGCCGATCATGGCATTCAAGGTTTTCGCGATGGTTTCGATGCTGACGCCGTGTTGAAAGGCTTTGTCCCGGTCGGGGTAGACCTTGACTTCCGGCATTCCGACTTGGTAGTCGGTATCCACATCTTGAAATAGGTCGCTTGCCTTCATTTGTTTTTGGATTTCTTCGCTATAACCGGCCAATTTTTCCCACTCGGGCCCTCGGATGGTGAATTCAACCGGAAAGCCGCGCTGGGCCGCGAAGCCGCGCATGGATAAATCTTGGATAATCGCTTTGACGTCCGGAATTTTATTGAATTCCTGGCGGAAATAATTCATGAGATCTTGTTGGTTCAGCCGGCGTTTTTTTTCGGGGTGCACGGGCCTGTCTTTGGGTTCTTTAAAAGTCAGGAAGAGCATCCCGGTATTGACTTCTCCGCCGCCGAAGCCGCCGACCGCGCCGTAGTAGCGCTTCAACTCAGGCTGCTTCATCGCAATGGCTTCGGCTAGTTTGAAGCGCTCGCTCGTGAACTCGATCGACGAGCCGATCGGGGTTTGGATTCGAGTGAGGAACATGCCTTGGTCTTGGGCGGGTACAAATTCTTTGCGGATCAAAGGGAGCGTTAGCATGGACGCGACAAAGAAAACAATCGAGCCGATCAAAACCTTTTTCTTATGGCGAAGCGCGAGAACGAGCCAGGTTCGGTACAGCTCCGTCATTTGAAGTATTCCGCGCTCGAAGGCTTTGCCGAAGCTGGTTTTTCGCTCGCCGACTTCAAGAAATTGCGAACACCGCATGGGCGCGAGCGTCAACGCTTCTAAAAGGGAAAGGGCCACGGCGGCTGAGATCGTGACGCCAAATTGAAAGAAAAATTTGCCGATGATTCCTTTCATAAAGGCGACCGGGAGGAACACGGCCGTAATGGCCAGGGTGGCGGCAATGGCGGCGAAGGTAATTTGTTTGGCTCCGCTTGCGGCAGCCTCCGCTTTTTCTTTTCCCATTTCACGGTGCCTCACAATATTTTCGAGCACCATAATCGCGTCGTCGACGACGATTCCGATCGCAAGCGAAAGACCTAAGAGCGTGAATGTATTGAGGGTGAAACCGGCAAATTTCAAGACCATAAAGGTCCCTAAAATGGAAGTCGGGATCGCCAGCAAGATATTGAGATTCGTGCTCCAGGAGCCGAAGAAAAGCCAGCAGACGAGGGAAGTCAGCAAAGCGGATAAAATTAACGTAAAGATTAATTCGTGCACCGAATCTTCAATGAACTTGCTGCTGTCGAAATTGATTCCGATCTCGTAACCTTCCGGCATTTCGCGTTGGAGTTCTTTGACACGCTGCCTCACACCTTTGGCCACGGCCACGGTATTGGCTCCGCGCTGTTTGCGGATCCCAAGCCCAACTGCGGGTTTGCCCATGATTCTGGAAAGCCTTCTCAGATCTGAGAGTCCGTCTTCGATCCGGGCCACTTCTTTGAGTAAAATAGGTTTGTAAATGGGCTCGCCGCCGCGGTTCGTGATCGCGATTGTTTCGAATTCTTCCACCGATCGGGCTTCGCCCATGGCACGCACGTTGGATTCCTGTTTCTCGGTTTCAAGGCGGCCTGCCGGAACCTCCACATGTTCCTTTTGAACGGCTGAAATAATGTCTTCAACCGTCAGCTGATAGGCGTCTAATTGATTGGTGTCCAGCCAAATACTTAAATTCCTTTCCCGGAACCCGCCGAGGAAAATATCTCCGACGCCCGAAATCGTTTTGAAACGGTCCTTCATATGGTTTTCCACAAATTCCATGAGCTCCCGCAAAGGCCGTTCTCGTGTGCTTGCGATTCCGACCCACATGATCGGCTGGTCTTCGGGGTTGGATTTTGTGATCACAGGCGGGTCAATTTCTTCGGGGAGCCTCCGCTGAGCTTCCGACATTTTGCTTTGAACTTCCTGCAAAGCGACATCGATGTTACGTTCCAATTCAAATTCAATTGAAATTTCAGCCCGGCCTTGACGGGTGGAAGATGAAACCTCGCGTAGTCCCTGAACGCCCATGACGGCGTCTTCGATGATATCCACGACATCGGTTTCCATCACCTCGGGTGCGGCTCCTTCCCACGTAACGTTGACGCTGAGGACCGGGAAATCCACGTCGGGCATTTGGCCCACGCCCATGCCTTTGAAGCTGAGAAGGCCGAACAGCATGAGCCCAAGCATGAGCATCCAGGCAAAAACCGGATTTTTAATTGAAATCTCAGAGAGGGTCACGGCAATTGCCCCGAGGCAATTTGAAAGTGCCAATAATTTGCCTTCATGTCATAGTAGCTTTGATTCGCCTGGCGGCTTGCTTGATGAAATTCTTCTAAGGCTTCCAGGACATCTAAATTGCCGACCAAATTACGCGCGTATTCCTCTTTTTGAAGCTCATAGTTTTGCCGGGAAGCTTCGACGGATGCTTTGAGCGCGGAGAACTTTTCTTGGGCGGCAATCAAATTTTCGTAAGCTTCCTTGATTTCGAGCAAGGCCCGGCGCTTCGCCAACGAATATGAAAGTTTCGCCTTTTTCCAGTTGGTGATGGCCCCCTTGATTTTTCCGACGGTTCCGCCTCCGTTGAAAATCGGAATTTCAAGTTTCAGAAGCGTATCCCAATCGATATTCGATTGGAAACCGTCGCGTTCGGTGTATCGATTGGCCTCTAGGGAAATCACCGGCCACAACGCACTTTGTTCAACGATGATCGCCCGGCATGAAACTTTGAGGGCTTGCTTTGCCGCTTTGACGTCGGAGCGATTCTCGCTGGATTGACTAAAGGCCGAAGTATTGGGCTCGGTTTGAATGAAGGGAGAAAATTCGACATCGGTTAGTTGCTGAGGTTCAAGGAAAGTGCCGGTCAGAAACTCGAGAATGTGTTGGCCGATTCTGAGCGCATTTTCAGATTGGATCAAATCGGCTTCGATATTTTTCAATCTGGCTTTTGCGGTCGCCACTTCACTCGGGCGGGAGCGGCCGATTTTTTCCCGCTCCGACAGTTCTTCGGCCCGTTCTTCAAGTGAGTGTTTGATTTTTTTGATGATGTCGACATCTTTTTCGTACTTCAATACTTGATAAAACGCTTGGACGACGTCGAGAAAAAGTAATTCCTTTGCCCGTTTCCACTCTTCTCGCCGTTGGCCTCTGAGTCCGCCGGCTCCGGTTAAGGCGCCGAGAGACTTAAATCCTTGGAACAGAGGCTGTGTAAACGTAAATTTTCCTTCATTGCGCTCTCTGGCGCTGAACGTGCTTCCAACCGAAGACGAATCTCCTCCAGATGTGCGAGCAGCGTCCTGCCGGGTTGTTGTTCTGATATAGCTAATATCGCCTAACACTTCACTCGTCGCGTTCAGAAAGTCAGCTTCTGTTTTTTCAATGTCCTCTTTTTTGATGGCGATCGCTTCACTTTGTTTCAGAGCCAATTCATAGCAGTCATGCATCGAAAGCAGCGATTCAAGCGCTACCGCACGCGCCCCCTTTTCGACTTCCGTTTGGGGCGGTTTTCGCCCCAGGGCTCTTCCTTCAGGGACGAGTGTGAACATAGAAAGCAGGAGCCATAAACTGATCACTCGATCTACTCTTGCGAGGCCGCTCATTTGATTTTTTTGGGTTCGTTTAAAGCAGCGCCGATCATTTTTGTGAGTGAAGCATAAAAATCGATGATTATTTTTTGCTCTTTTGTACGGTAGCGGCTCAGCGTCTTAAATAGAATTTGGAAAATGTGATTTTGAACCTTCCGGACAATTTGCTCGCCTTTAGGCTGGATCTCAAGCAAATGGACCCTGCGATCTTTGGGGTGGGCGAGCCTTTTTAAACAGCGGCTGGCTTCAAGCCGATCGACGAGATTGGTGACCGCCGGTTTTGAAATGTACATTTTTTTGCTGGCATGAGTCATCGGGACCCTTCCGGTAGCTATGAGTAAATTAAGAAGCGCGTACTGCGGAAGCGTTAGATCGGCCTGGGTGAGGACCAGGGTGTAAAGGCGCGAAAAATTTAACTGTGCCTCACGAAAGTGGCGGGAGAATTTATCTCTGGGGTTCACGATTTCTCCGGTGGTCGGTTGTGTTAGATACTTCAAACCTTAAATAGTTAGATGATTTAACTATTTAATATTACCCGAAGTCATCTTTGATTGCAAGCGGATTTTACAAGATACCTTTTGCAAAACAGGATTGCGTCGCTGTATAATTACGGCGGGATTTGCTGCTCATCAGGACCTCTCAGTAGCCCATGTAGCTCAGCGGTAGAGCAACGGTTTCGCCCCTCGCCAGGCTCGGGGTTATTCGCGAGGAGTACTTGAGCCTACGCGACCAAGCCGGTGTAGCTCAGTGGTAGAGCAGCTGTTTCGTAAACAGCATGTCGGGGGTTCAATTCCCTCCACCGGCTCAGTTTTAATTTAGGCGAATGTATAAACCGTAGGTTGTCGGTGCAAATCCGGCCGTGGGCTCCACTTTCTAATTTTTTCTGAGGTAGGCGGGAAGGATTTTCAGAAGTTCTCTGTATTTGGCGACCGTTCGCCGCGCGATTTTAATTCCGTCTGCTTCTAGTAACTGCACCAGCCGCGCGTCGCTGAGGGGTTTGCGTTTATCTTCATTTGCGATCAATTGTTTTAAATGTTCCATGGCACTCTTCTGGGACTCGACATGGCCGTTTTCTAAGTCCAATCGATTGGAGAAGAAGCTTTTATAAGGAATGGTGCCTTGAGGAGTTGCCAAATACTTGTTTTGGATCGCTCGGCTGATGGTCGATTCATGTACGCCGACCGTTTCGGCGACATCTTTTAACCGGAGCGGTTTTAAATAGGCAAACCCCTTGGTAAAAAAATCACGCTGCGCCTTGACAAGTTCCTCGGTAATCTGGTTGAGCGTTGACTTCCGCTGGGAGAGAGCCCGAATCAGATCTAATCCCGATTGAATTTTTTCTCTCAGGAATGTCTTGGTCGTCGGGTCGATATTTTTTTGCTTTACCATTTCCCGGTACGTGGCGTTAATCCGAAGCGAGGGGATGAAATCGTTGTTCATTTCCACCACTAATTCGTCCTCACGGCTCGGCGAAATCGAGACGGTGGCATCCGGAATAACGAAATTGGGTTTTTCGCGATAGAAAATTCGCCCGGGTTTGGGCTCTAAGTGCCCGATTTGCGCATAAATCTCTTTGATTTTTTTGAGCGGTATATTTAATGCGCGGGCGATTTGGTCAAATTGTTTTCTTTCCAGCAGCGGAAGATAGTCGTGAATAATCGTTTGAGCGGTTGTCGTATCGCCGGGTTGTTTGATTAATTGAATCAGAAGGATTTCTTTCAGGTCTCTGCCGCCGACTCCCGGCGGGTCCAAAGACTGAATTTTAGAAAGCACCCGTTCAACTTCTTGTTCGGTCGATTGAGTGGCTGAGGCCAATTCCTGCAATGTGGCAACCAGTTGACCTTCGTCGTTAATGTTTCCGACGATTTCTGGAGCAATCTTTTTTTCGTCTTCAGCAACGTCTCAACGCCCGACTTGCCACGTCAAAGAC
>CAZPKZ010000036.1:0-4238 GCA_964587285.1 uncultured bacterium
GGACGGATTCATTGCCGGAAACAACGAGCGATCGAAGCGCCGAAGCATGGGGACAAATCGGAGTGACAATTAAATTGTCCAAAGAAGGATGAAGAATCGGGCCTCCCGCTGATAAAGAGTAAGCGGTAGAACCTGTCGGTGTCGCTACAATAACGCCGTCGCCCCAAAATTTTGTGGCACGTTCTCCCCCGATATCGACTTGAATCGCCATATAACGCGTCAGGCCTTCTCGATTTACCACAATATCGTTGAGAGCTTGAAAACGGCGCTCAGGCTCAGTCGCACCGCTTGAAGAATCCAAGCGCACCGTGGCGCTCAAAAGCATTCTTTCTTCGATCTCAAATTGCCCGGAGAGCACGAGCTTCAGCTCATCGTAAAGTTCTTCGGCGCGGACTTCCGTTAAAAAACCAAGGCTTCCGATGTTAACGCCTAAAACAGGAACCGTCCGGTCAATCATTTTCCCGGCCAAGTGAAGGATCGTGCCGTCGCCGCCGAGACAAATAAAAAGGTCTGCTTGAGAAATCATTTTTTCGATCGGCACCTCCGCCGTGTCGGAGATAACAATCCCGCGCTTCTCAAGCCATTCGCGCAGATCTTGCCTCAAGCGGCTTGCATTCGGTTTGGTCGGATTCGCTAAAATACCGACATGTTTAATTGAAGTGGTGATCACCATTGCGTGGATTAGTTTGGAATGTGTTGCCCAAGGCTGGAACTTAACTTGATGGTTTCTGTGATGGATTCCGCCATCTTTTCACTCGATAGGCCAAAGCGGTCGAGTAATTTATCGCGAGAGCCGTGCTCAATAAATTCATCCGGAAGCGCGAAACGCTTCACCCGGACATCCTGAATTTCCTTCCGCTCAAAAAATTCCAAAACCTTGGAACCAAATCCGCCGGTGAACACATGTTCTTCCGCGGTAAATATAAACGGAATTTTCCCCGCCACCTCAAGAATCAATTTTTCATCCAGAGGCTTCGCGAAACGAAGATTGCACACCATCGCTTCAACTCCGCCTTCCGCTAAAAGTTCCGCGCATTTTAACGAAGGCGCGACCATACTGCCCAGGGTCAAAATGGCGACGTCACCGCCTTCTCTTAAAATTTCTCCTTCTCCAATCTCAAAAAGTTTGGTCGGTGATTTAGCGCTCAAAGGAATAAAAGCGCGCGGGTAACGCATCGCGAAAATATGAGGAAATTCGACGCCGAGTTTGAGCATATGAAACATTTCCGCGCTGTCTTTCGGAGCCGCGATCACCGTATGGGGAATGTGTCCCAGATAACTGATATCAAAAACGCCGTTGTGGGTCGCCCCGTCGGCTCCGACGAGACCCGCTCTGTCCAAGCACAAAGTGACATTCAGTTTCTGCAAGGCAACATCGTGAATCAACTGGTCTTGCGCGCGTTGTAAAAACGTGGAATAAATCGCGCAAACAGGTTTCATGCCGCCTTTTGCCAAAGCGCCCGCGAAAGTTACCGCATGCTGCTCGGCGATTCCGACATCAAAAAAACGATCCGGGAATTCTTTCGCGAATTTATCCAAGCCGGTGCCGGAAGGCATAGCGGCGGTAATCGCCACGATTTTTTCATCTTCGCGGGCGAGTTGAACGATAGATTGCGCAAAAGCCTGGGTATAAGTAATTTCGCCTTCCGTTTTGCTTTCGGAAGGCCCTTTTATTTTCTCGCCCGTTTTGACGTTGAACGGAGTCACTCCGTGAAGCCGTTCGGCGTCTTTTTCGGCGAATTCGTAGCCTTTGCCCTTTTGGGTCACAATGTGAAGTAAGCAAACATCATTCAGCCGCAAAATATTGTCCACCGTTTTAACGAGCCCAACGACATCGTGGCCATCCACGGGCCCGAAATATCGAAAACCCAGTTCCTCAAAAATAAGCCCCGGAACCAAAAGATGTTTAAAACTTTCAAAGCCATAATCAGCCAGTTTCCGCAAGCGCGGAAAATGCCTCAGTTGTTTCTCCACTTCTGCGCGGATTCGGTTGTAAAGCGGATTGGTAATGATTTTATTTAAATATTTGCTGATGGCTCCCACATTTTTTGAAATCGACATTTCGTTATCGTTTAAAACAATCAGCATCCGTTTTCCCAAATGGCCCGCATTATTTAAAGCCTCATAAGCAAGCCCGCCGGTGAGTGCCCCATCGCCGACGACGACGACGACTCTTTCATCCCCGCCTCGGAAATCACGCGCCGCGGCAAGGCCCAGGCCTTGAGAAATACCGGTGCAGGCATGGCCCACGATAAATTGATCGTGTGGGCTTTCAAACGGTGAAGGAAAACCGCTGATGCCTTCAGCCTGCCGGATCGTATTCAGCCGCTCCCGCCTGCCCGTAATCATTTTATGAACGTAAGCTTGATGCCCAACATCCCAGCAGATCTTATCCGTGGGTGAATCCAATAAATAATGAAGCGCTACATTCAATTCTACGGCGCCCAAACTTGCTCCAAGGTGGCCGCCGGTTTTTGAGATGGTCTCTATGAGAAATGAGCGATACTCCGCGCATACTTTGGGCAGTTGGAAAAGCGGAATTTTTTTAAGGTCTTGGGGAGAATTGATCTTATGGATGTAATTCATTTTCTTCCGTACCGCGGCTGAGAACAAAATCGCTCAATTGCATCAAACGGGAGTTGTTTGGAAAATTTTTTAATTCTTTTTTAGCCTGAGCAACGGCTTCGCGCGCTTTTGCCCGTGCGTCATGAGCGCTCATAAACCGAAGGTATCCGTCGCCGTCCAGTATATCATCAACGATTTGAAAGGCGAATCCCAAATATTCACCGAATTTTAAGATATGATTTTCTTCTTCCTCCTGTGTTTCAGCCATGATGGCTCCTGCCAGACAGCTCGTTTTAATCAGTTGTCCGGTTTTATGAATGTGAATCGCATCCAAAGTCGGAAGATCGATCTCATCTTTGTCGATGGATATATCCATCACCTGACCTCCGACCATACCGAAGGTTCCGCCGGCCCGAGAAATTTCGGCCAACAGACGGTGAACTTTGCGGCTGTCTTTAAGCGTGCTGATCAAATGAAAAGCAAGCGTGAGAAGAGCGTCGCCTGCCAAAAGGGCGATCGCCTCTCCGAATTTTTTATGGCAGGTCAATTGTCCGCGGCGGAATTCATCATTATCCAGGCATGGAAGATCGTCATGAATCAGCGAATACGAGTGAATCAATTCGACTGCGCAGGCGGGAATGAGAGCTTCTGTTTCATCTCCGCCAAGCATTTGACAGACCGCCAAACACAGAAGCGGGCGGATCCGCTTGCCACCGTTTAATACCGCGTATCGCATGGCCTCATGAATTTGAGCTAAATGCTGGGAGGGCTTCGGAAGAAGCTGATCCAAAGCCTGTTCAATGCGTGCAGACTGATTTTGAAAGTAGGTACCCAAAGACTCGGAATTCATGGTGCTCAAAGCAGAAGGTCATCTCCCGATGAATCACCGCCCGTTTGCGCCTTCTTCGTTTTCTTTTTCTCTATTTTCTTAGCGGCAGCTTCCGAATCCAGGGGCGCCGATTCCAGCGTGCCGTTCAAGGTGCGCGTGAGCAACTCAATCTTACTTTCAGCGCATGTGAGCTTCTGAGTACAAAGCCGCGAAAGTTTGACGCCCTCTTCATATTTTTTAAGCGCATCCTCAAGCGGAAGATTTCCGCTTTCGAGCTCTTCTACGATTTTTTCAAGCCGTTCTAACGCCTTCTCAAATTTCAGTTCAGGTTCCGTCATGTGGTCTCCATCTCTGTAATTTTTGATTTTATAATGCCGGATCTTAAACGGGTTTGAATGAGTTCACCCGTCCGGACTTGTTTGATTTCTTTCACTAAATTTCCGTGACCATCAAAGGTGATGCTGTAACCGCGTTCCAAAATTCCAAGCGGGCTCAAAGCTTCTAGCTTTCCCACACAGGCCCGAAAGAGCTGTTTTTTCTCCTGCACAACCCCTTTCAGATAATTGTGCATCTGCCTGAGCAGTTCATCCACGCGCTGCGAAAGCTGCTGGACATAAACGAGCGGCTGGCGGAGCGCGTAACTTTCCTTCAAGCGGCTTAAGGCTTCTTTTTTGACGTCGATTAAATTGGAGGCAGCGTTTTGCATCCGTTCGCGGCTTTCGCGAAGCTTGTGCTCCAATTCATCCCATGCGGCAACCACTTTTTCGGCGGCGGCTGTCGGCGTATGAGCGCGAAAATCAGAAACAAAGTCCGCGATCGTCCAATCCACTTCATGGCCGACCGC
>CAZPKZ010000036.1:4338-10274 GCA_964587285.1 uncultured bacterium
AGCCCTTTGGGCTCCATTCGCTGGACATAAATTTGATATTGCCCGCGCTGATCATAAACCGAAACGCGTCCGATGCAGATGACTTGAAGGCCGTCTTTCAATTGAAACTTTAAAAATTGGTTCGCCTTCGCGAAAAAAACGGCGTTGATTTGCGCGGTTTCGTCTTTCAAAGTGAAATAAATATGGCCCGAGGAATGGAGCTTCAGATTGGAAATTTCTCCTTCAATCCAAACGGCTGGAAATTGAGACTCCAAAATGCCGCGAATTTCGCGCGTAATTTCACTGACTTTATAAATTTTTTGTATCTTAATTGTTTCGCTATCGACTGACGCCATTGAGCCTTTCATGAATTCTCTGAATGGAGGCGGCCCGGCCGGTTTGGACATCAATTTCAATT
This sequence comes from uncultured bacterium, assembly GCA_964587285.1. Lineage (GTDB taxonomy): Bacteria > Omnitrophota > Omnitrophia > Omnitrophales > Danuiimicrobiaceae > 01-FULL-45-10b. Next base: position 4,736 of record CAZPKZ010000036.1, read on the forward strand.
AAAGCGCCGGAGAGGCGGATATCTTCCGTGGCGACTTCCATCGGGCCCGGCATTTGAGTCCTGAACCGGTGAAGGACCTGTTCAATATCGCGGCCGATAACAGACCGGAAGGGGCCCGTCATGCCGATATCCGTAATATAGGCCGTCCCTTTAGGAAGAATAGCTTCATCAGAAGTTTGGACATGGGTGTGTGTGCCAAAGAGAGCGCTGGCTTCCCCGTCGATAAACCAGCCCATCGCCACTTTTTCAGAAGTCGCTTCGGCATGCAAATCGACCAGGATAATTTTGGTTTGTGATTTCATTGATTTGATCGCAGACTGGACGGCTTGAAAGGGGCAATCCAGATTTTGAATAAACACCCGGCCCATCAAATTGATAATCCCGACTTTGACTCCGGTTTGGGTGGTGAAAACAACGGAACCGTTTCCGGGGGTCCCTTCGGGGTAATTGAGCGGCCGTAAAACAAGCGGATTGTTCTGGACTAGTGCTATGCCTTCTTTTTTTCTAAAAATATGATCGCCGGTGGTGATCACATCGGCTCCGCTTTCGAATAATTCTTGAGCCGTATCAGGGGTGATGCTCGAACCGGCCGCTACATTCTCACCGTTAACGATCACCAAATCAATCCCGTGGCGGTCTTTCAGTTTCGGAATGAGCCTCGCGCAAGCCTGCCGGCCCGGCTTTCCGACTGTGTCTCCGACGACTAAAACTTTAATTTGTTCCATGAGTATCACTTATCCGTAATCACACGGTCCACAGAAATATCCCAATCATCTGTCGGCACCGACTTAAAGATTTGAAAATCAAACGCAAGCCCAAAACATTTCACATGAGGAGGCAGCGTCTTAAGAAACCGGTCATAATAACCTTTACCCCGCCCCAAACGATGGCCCTTCCGGTCAAACGCGACGCCGGGCACCAGCACCAAATCGAGGCGGTTTAAATCAAACGGGCAAACCAAATCGTGCCTCGGCTCCAAAATTCCGTAAGTTCCGGACCGGAGGTCTTTTTCGCCGTCATAGATTTGAACCGGAATTAAAGAATCCGTCTTCCGATCAATGTAAGGCACCGTGACTTCGCGGCCTTCACGGAGAGCTTCCAAAAGAAGCGGCTTGGTATCTACCTCATCTGTGGTCGAAACATAAAACATCGACACCATGCTTTTCCGGAATTCAGACCTTCGCTTTAATTTTTCAAGGATCAAGCCGCTTCTTTCACGCTTTAATTCAGGCCGATGGCGCTTAAGCTCAGTCAGAACTGCCTGTCTGAATTTTTCTTTATCCCGGGCAATGGTCATCAAGGTTGGATCCAATCCTGCGCCTGGACGGAATTGAACCGCCAACCCCCTCCTTAGGACGGAGGTGCTCTATCCAATTGAGCTACAGGCGCACGTCTCATTGCATGCAAATATCAAGCAAATCCTGTCACAAAACTTAGGTGTGCCCACTCCCCACTGCCAGCAGCCCCTTTAGGGGCAGGCGCATTAATAATTAATTCTGATTTAATATTGAATCAGCGAATGGACTTGATAATTTTTAAGGCGGTCGCGGCCGTTCAAAAAAGCGAGCTCGACTAAAAATGCCAAACCCAATACCGTGCCGCCCAATTTTTCGACCAGGCGCACCACCGCCTCCGCGGTTCCGCCGGTGGCAAGCAAATCGTCCACAATCACAACCCGGGTCCCTGGATGAACGGCATCCGAATGCACTTCCAGGGAATCTTCACCGTATTCCAGCGTATACGAAACCGCTTCTTTGGCGGATGGAAGCTTTCCCTTTTTTCTCACCGGGACAAACCCCGCGCCGAGCTGATAGGCCAGGACGGGGCTGAAAATAAAACCGCGGGACTCAATTCCGATGACTTGATCGATTTTCATTCCTTTAAAACTTTCGGAGAGTTGGTCACAGGCAAAGCGGAGCGCCGGGCCGTCTTTCAGCAAAGGGGTAATATCTTTAAATATAATTCCTTTTTTCGGAAAATCGGGCACATCACGAATAAGACTTTTAAGCGTATCCAAATCCATTGGGCTTTTAGCGGATATAGTCTTCAAGTTTTTCCTCCTTGAGTTTTAGAACGGAACGGATCTTTTGTACCGCTGCCAATTCGATTTGGCGAATCCGCTCACGGGTGACCCCAAATTGTTTTGCCGTATCTTCAAGCGTATGCGGTTCCTTTCCCTTCAGCCCGAAACGAAGGATCAAAACCTGCCTTTCCCGTTCATCTACAAAATTAAGCAACTGCTCGATTCTTTCTCCCTCAAACAGCTCTTCCACATTTTGAATGGGCGATAAAACACTCTCGTCTTGAATTAAATCCATCATTTCCGCTGCCCCATCCAAACTGACAGGAGCGTTCAAAGAACCCGGCTGAGAAGCAATCCGCTCAAGCTCTTTCACTTTTTCGACTGGGATTCCCATCGCGTCCGCAATCTCTTTGTCCGTCGGTATACGGGCAAGTTTCTGCACCAAACCATCCCTCACCTTTCGCCACTTTGAAAGAGTGTCAAACATGTAGACAGGAACACGGATCGTCTTGCCTTGGTTCGAAAGAGCCCGCATAATGGCCTGTTTAATCCACCAAGAGGCATACGTCGAAAAACGGTACCCTTTTTTATAATTAAATTTATCCACCGCCCGCATGAGCCCGATATTGCCTTCCTCCACCAGGTCGGAAAAAGGCAAACCAATGTTGGTGTAACGCTTCGCGATGCTGATGACGAGCCGTAAATTGGAACGAATCATTCGCTCCCGCGCTTCACGGGACTCGGAATTTTCGGCGTTGATTTTTTTGGCAAGCGAAATTTCCTCTTCGGGCGTTAAGAGCGGAATTTTTTCGATCTGCTGAAGATAAATCCGCATCGGAGTTTTATCCTGGGTCGTCTCATCTGACCGAAACTCTTCATCGCCCGCTTGAGCAGATTTGTCTTTTTTAGGTTTTTCCCCTTTAGGCGCGATACGTTCTGCCTTTAAAGGGACGGAGCTTTTCTTGGATTTAAAAGAAACAGCCAATAAATTCCGCTTCCGCTTGTGCTTCTTCACTCGAGCAGCGCGGACTTTTCTTTTCTTCCGGTGCTTAATCTTTTTCTTTTTCTTTTTTGCCATCCAACGGAATGATTCAGCCCTTTTGCTTGAGAACGGCTTGCGCCGCGGCGAGACGGGCCACGGGAACGCGGTAGGGAGAACAACTCACGTAGTTCATCCCAACATTATGGCAAAATTCAACGGAGGCGGGATCACCTCCGTGCTCGCCGCAAATTCCGATTTTTAAATCCTTCCGGACCTTGCGGCCTTTTTCAATCGCCCACTTCATCAAAAACCCAACGCCTTCGGTATCTAAACTTTGAAAAGGATCCTTTTCAAGGATACCTTTCTCCACATAGTCTTTGAGAAAAGCCCCGGCATCATCCCGGGAATAACCAAAGGTCATTTGAGTCAAGTCATTCGTGCCGAAGGAAAAAAATTGGGCTTCCTGAGCAATTCGATCCGCCACAACCGCTGCCCGCGGAATTTCGATCATCGTGCCGATCGTATAGGCGACGGCTACTTTCTTTTCTTCAAACACTTGTTGGATCACGCTTTCCATATCCGCCTTGAGAATTGAAAACTCCTTCAAAGTTCCCACCAGCGGAATCATGATTTCGGGGATGACGCGAATCCCTTTGCGTTTCATATTGCAGGCCGCTTCCATAATGGCGCGCGTCTGCATGTCATAAATTTCAGGATATGTCACGCCCAAGCGGCAGCCGCGGTGGCCCAACATCGGATTGAATTCATGAAGAGAAGCGACCTTTTCCTTAACCTTCTCCACGGAAATGCCCATCACTTCCGCCATCTCATGCTGGCTCTCCTGCTCGTGCGGGAGAAATTCGTGAAGCGGAGGATCCAAAAGCCGGATGGTCACGGGATAGCCGTCCATCGCCTCAAATATTTGCTCGAAATCCAGCCTTTGAATGGGGAGCAATTTGGCCAAAGCTTTCTCGCGCAGCTCTTTATTGTCAGCCAGAATCATCTCCCGCATGGCGCTGATGCGCTCCCCTTCAAAAAACATGTGTTCGGTCCGGCAGAGGCCGATGCCTTCGGCTCCAAATTTGAGAGCGGTCTCGGCATCTTTCGGCGTATCGCCATTGGTTCTCACTTGAAGGGTACGAACTTGGTCTGCCCACTTCATTAATTTTCCGAAATCCCCGCTCAACTCCGGTTCGATGGTCGCCACCCGCCCCAAGTACACTTCGCCCAAACTTCCGTCGAGTGAAATATAATCCCCTTCTTTTACGGTCGCCTCGCCGGCGCGGAATTGTTTGCGCTCATAATCAATTTGGATCCCGCTGCAACCCGCGACACAACATTTTCCCATTCCGCGGGCAACCACTGCCGCGTGAGACGTCATGCCTCCGCGGCCCGTGAGAATGCCCTGCGCGGCAAACATTCCGCCGATATCTTCAGGCGAAGTTTCGAGGCGGACTAAGATCACTTTCTCGCCTTTTTTTGACCAATCCTCAGCATCCTCGGCGTTAAAAACAACCTTGCCCGTCGCGGCGCCGGGAGAAGCCGGAAGACCCTTTGCGATTTTCTGTTTCTTCTCTTTGGGATCAAAACGCGGATGGAGGAGCTGGTCCAAGTGTGAAGGCTGAACCCTGAGAATCGCGGTCCGTTTGTTGATCAACCCTTCTTTCTCCATTTCCACGGCAATTCTGACGGCCGCGTGGGCGGTGCGCTTGCCGGTTCGAGTCTGAAGCAAAAAGAGTTTACCTTCCTGAATGGTGAATTCGATATCCTGCATATCCTTATAATGCCGCTCTAATTTTTCACGGATTTTAGCCAGTTGCTTATACATCTCGGGCCATTTGACCTTCAAACCATCCAACGGTTCAGGCGTTCTGATGCCGGCCACCACGTCTTCGCCTTGCGCGTTGACCAAAAACTCGCCGTAAAATTTATTTTCGCCCGTGGAGGGATCGCGTGAAAAACACACGCCGGTCCCGGAAGTTTCGCCCATATTGCCATAGACCATGGCCTGAACATTCACCGCCGTGCCGAGCAGCCCGCGCATCCCGTTGAGCTCCCGGTATTTAATGGCTCGGGCGTTATTCCACGAGTTAAAAACCGCATCAATCGCTTTCTCAAGTTGTATTTTTGGATCAGACGGAAACTCTTCCTGCGTATGATCGTGATAAACTTTTTTGAATTGACGGACGACGTCTTTTAGGTCATTACCGGAAAGATCAACATCGTTCGTGACTTCCAATTGCTGCTTCTTGGCATGAAGAATATGTTCAAAGGCTTCGTGCGGGATATTCATGACCACGTTACCAAACATCTGGATGAAACGGCGGTAAGCGTCCCAGGCAAATCGTTCGTTCTCGGTCTTAATGATCAAGCCTTGAACTACTTCAGAATTAAGCCCCAAGTTTAAAACGGTATCCATCATTCCCGGCATGGAAACGGCTGCACCACTGCGGACTGAAACCAAAAGGGGATTTTCACGGTCGCCGAGCTTTGCTCCCATCGCTTCCTCAAGTTTAAGCAAATTCTTCTCAACT
>CAZPKZ010000037.1:0-9774 GCA_964587285.1 uncultured bacterium
GAAATCACAGACTTGAAAAAATGAGAAATCGCCAGTCCTCGGAAACTCGCTTCGGAAAGTTTACCCGTCTCTCTGTTTTAATGACAAGGAGAGGCAAAAAGCCGGAGCGGCATCAATTGAGTGGAGCTTCCAACTCGAAGCGGAACGAAATTGGCAGTGAGCACGACGATTTCTGCTTTGGCCGCTCGCCAAGAAATCGGCGGCGCAACGTAGCGAAGGCTTTTGACTCTCCTTGTCACTTTAAAAAGATGAGCATATAATAAAATCATGCAGGCAGTGAAAGAAATTCCGCTTAGAAAAATAGATGATTATCGCTGGGAAATCCCGCGAAGTTTTGATCCCGGTATGCGCGTTCCGGGCCGGATTTTTTGTGATGAAAAGCTGCTGGAAACAGTCCGAAAAGACCAAGCGCTTTTGCAAGTGGCCAACGTCGCTCATCTTCCGGGAATTGTGAATTATTCACTCGCGATGCCCGATATCCATTGGGGTTACGGTTTCCCGATCGGAGGCGTTGCGGCGACCGATCCCGATCAAGGCGGCGTCGTTTCGCCGGGCGGAATCGGGTTTGACATCAACTGCGGCGTCAGATTACTCAGAACCAATCTTACATTTCAGGAAGTCCAGCCAAAACTGAAAACACTTGTCGCAACGCTTTTTAGCCACGTCCCGTGCGGTGTCGGGCAATCCGGCGAAATCCGGATTTCACAAACAGAGCGCGCGAAAGTGGTCACTCAAGGCGCCGGCTTTGTCGTCAAAAAAGGTTACGGAATCGAAGAAGATTTAAAAAATACGGAAGCAGGCGGTTGTTTGGCAGGAGCCGATCCCGAGGCGGTTTCCGAGCGCGCTTATGAACGCGGCGCCGATCAATTGTGCACACTCGGCAGCGGAAATCATTTTCTCGAAGTTCAAACGATCGATCAGATTTATGATTCGGCGGCGGCCGAGCGCTTTGGGCTTCGTGAAGGCGAAGTGACGCTCATGATCCATTCCGGCTCGCGCGGTTTCGGTTATCAAGTTTGCGATGATTTTCTGGAGCTCATGCACCGGACACTCACGAAATATGAAATCAAAGTTCCGGATATTCAACTCGCTTGCGCACCCGTCCATTCTCCAGAAGGAAAGCGTTATCTATCCGCGATGCGAGCCGCCGCTAATTATGCGTGGGCCAATCGTCAATGCTTGATGCATCTTGCGCGAGGCGTCTTTGAGAAAGTGTTCGCAAGGAGTTGGCGGGATTTGGGAATGGATTTAATTTATGATGTAGCTCACAATATTGCCAAATTTGAAAATCACAAAGCCGACGGCAAAGAAAAAATCTTGTGCGTTCACCGGAAAGGGGCAACACGCGCATTTCCCCCGGGGCATCCGGAACTTCCAGAAGCTTATCGGGATTTGGGCCAGCCCGTGATTGTTCCGGGCGATATGGGACGTAACTCCTATCTTTTGCTGGGAACGGCGCAAGCGTTCGATGAAACTTTTGGAACGACTTGCCATGGCGCAGGCCGCGTCATGAGCCGCGCGCAAGCCATTCGGACTGCTCACGGGCGCTCCATTGAGCAGGAACTTGAGAAGCAAGGCATTATCGTCATGGCGCGAGGTTACAAAGGAATTGCCGAAGAGCAGCCGGCCGCGTATAAAGACGTCAATGATGTTGTGCGCGTGGTGCATGAGGCGGGAATCGCTAAGCGCGTGGCAAGAATGCGTCCAATGGGAGTGATCAAAGGATGAAAGAGAAAGGTGACAGTCACCAAAAAAGGGGACAGGCAATATTTCCCTGCCTGTCCCCTTTTTTTCTACTATTGGTGACAGTCACCTTTCTCCTATCTTCTTGCAACCAACGTTCCGCAGAAACTCCGCCTCAAATCGAATCAGTGCCATCAATCGTCGATCGGATTGTGCTCACCAACGGCGGAAGAATCGAAGGTAAGTTGGTTGAGGAAACTCCCAATATGGTTCGAATTGAAATGCAGGAGGGAGTCGTGGGGTTTCATCCCAGCGAAATTCAAACGATCGAGCGCGGCATTTCAAAAGCTCTTGATTCCCAAAAAGAGGCCATTCATGTGCCGACGTTTGAATCTGAGGAGTCCAGAAAAGAAAAATGGCCGGCCGGAGTCAAGCACCGCGTTCTTTTGAAAAACGGCGAATGGGTGGACGGCGAGATCGTTCGAAAATTAGATCACGTTTTCACGGTCCGTCAGCAGATTGAAGGAGGCGGGGCGATTGTACATGACCTCGATTCGAGTCAAATTGAGCGGATTCGCCTGTGGCCGCCGGATGAATCCGACCCCGCGCTTCGGTTTAAAGATTTTCAGGAGCGGTATCCTTCGCTTCGGCCCGTCCAAAAAGGTAATTACCATATTCTCACAAGCGAACAAGACGCGGCGGAACTTAAATATTACTTAAAAACACTCGATCAATTCTATGATGACTTTTCGCTTCACTTTTTTGAATTGATCGACGTCGATAAAAATCCGGAGCCGCTTGACGTGATCATCTTTGGGACACACGCGGAATTCAGTCAAGCGCTCAAGGAAATCGGTTTTAATTTGAAGAGCAACCCCATCGGTTTTTATCACTTTAACGCGAAGAAATTAGTCTTATACAATATGAAAACGGAAGAAACCAACCAAACCTACTTTAAGGAGAGTCATGAACAGCAGGAACAATAGTCAAAAATGAGCGCAGAGGGGATTTATGATCAGGGCTCACTCGACCGCGCGACAGAGAAATCGGAACGGGGTGAACTCAAGCTGCTGGCCGAAATCAACGCGCAGAATACACGGGTGATTCGTCATGAAGGGGCTCACCAACTTTTTCATTTATTTGGGATCACGCCGCTTGAGGTTTATTCCGGAGCTTGGCTCATTGAGGGCATCGCCGTTTATTGTGAAACGGATCCGATCGGGGACGTTCATGAAGAAAAACTGATGCAGCTTCGTTTTGAGCTTGAGAAGCGGGACCTGATGCCGCTTGAGTATCTTCTTAACTTTTCGCGGGGAAAGGGTTTACATCAATTAGACCCGCTTTATGCGAATCTCGCTTATTCCGAGAGTTGGGCGCTGATTCAATTTTTGATGACACAAGGGTACCGCGAAAATGTCTTCAATTACCTAAAAGAAATGCGGGTTCAAGGCCCGGAGTTTGACAGCGCGGCGGAACTCAAACTTCTTGAAAAACACTTGGGTAAAGATTTGAAAATAATCGAAGCGGAATTTTTTCCGTACGTTCGCAAGCTCATTGCCGAAAACATTGATGATGAGACTTACGAAGACTTCCGCATTAGGTTCATCAAGTCGATGTGATCCCCGCTTAAAGACTTTACACAGATTTTACACAATTTAAATCTAGGCATCATATAGAATGAGCATGCTTAAGTTCAACATAAACTCAGGGGAGGATAGGATGCAAAAGCGGATGAGAAAGATTGTGGCGATAGCTTCGTTCTTATCACTGAGCGTTTCATCGATTGGGTTTGCGGATGAGAGCATGACGGTGAAGGGGTCTGACACGATGGTCAATCTGGGCCAGGCCTGGGCCGAAGCGTTTATGGGCGAGAACCCGTCTGCTCTGATTGCGGTGACGGGAGGCGGCTCCGGAACCGGCATCGCGGCCTTAATGAGCGGAACTTGCGATATTGCGCAATCATCTCGGGATATGACCAAGAAAGAGTATGAGTTAGCACAAGCTAAAGGCTTGAATGTTCAAGAAATTATTGTTGGGATGGATGCACTTGCGGTTGTAGCTCATCCTTCCAATCCGGTCCAGGAAGTGACTATCGCACAGCTTTCCGGTATTTTTAGCGGCAAAATTAAGAATTGGAAAGAAATAGGCGGGAACAATGAACCGATTTTAGTTCTTTCGCGGGAAAGAAATTCAGGCACGCATGTTTATTTTCTGGAAGAAGTTGTCCGCAAAGGCGAGAAAAATAATCCCGAAGAATTCGCCCCTTCCGTTTTGATGATGCCTTCCTCCCAAGCCATCGAGCAAGAAGTGGCGGACAATCCTTCCGCAATCGGTTATTTTGGACTCGGATATTTAAGTTCTAAGGTGAAGCCGCTTCGCATCTTTCAGGAGGAAACCAAAACCTTCATAGAACCGACAGTTGAAAATGCCTTAAATAAAACGTATCCGCTTTCCAGGCCTCTTTATTTTTATCTGCCAAATGAAGCTCAAGGCCTCGTGAAACAATTTGTTGATTTTGCATTGAGCGAGAAAGGGCAAGCCATCGTCTTAGAGATGCACTTTGTTCCTTTTCATCAAAGTCTCGCCGAAGCTTCCGCATAAGCCGCATGCGCAGATACTACGAGTTTTTGGTTGAAGGGCTCGTTTTTATCAGCGGGATTGCTTCGATTATTTTTGTCCTCCTCATTTTTATTTTTCTCCTCAAAGAAGGCCTCATGCTGTTTAAGGCCGTCGGAGTTTTTGATTTTTTGTTGGGCAAGCATTGGTATCCGATTTCAGAGCCGCCTCGCCTCGGCATCCTTCCTTTAATTCTCGGGTCTCTTTGGGTAACGGCGGGTGCGACGGTGATTTCCGTTCCCCTTGGGATTGCCTGCGCCATTTTTATCGGCGAGATCGCGCCGGGCTGGCTAAAAGAAATTTTAAAAGCCGGTGTTGAACTTCTGGCTGCGATTCCCAGTATTGTGCTGGGCTTTATCGGTTTGGTGACTTTGGTGCCGATCGTTAAAAAAATGTTTCATCTCCCGACGGGCCTGACGGCTCTTTCGGGTTCCATTATGCTGGCGTTTATGGCGATGCCGACCATTGTGAGCATTATGGAAGATGCTTTAAATGCGGTTCCGCGAGGGTATCGGGAAGGCTCGATCGCAATGGGGGCAACCCAGTGGCAGACGATTAGAAGGATTGTCCTGCCGAGCGCTTCCTCTGGAATTATCGCGGCGGTGATGCTGGGAATCGGGCGCGTGATCGGTGAGACGATGGCCGTGATGATGATTACCGGAAATGCGGCGGTCATTCCGCACAGTTTTTTTCAACCCGTCCGAACCCTGACTGCTACCATTGCGGCTGAGATGGGCGAGACCGTGCAGGGAAGCGAACATTATTTCGCCTTGTTTGCGATCGGAATCGTTCTGTTTACGATTGCTTTCATTGTCAATTTGCTTGCGGATTTATCCCTTCATCGGAAGCAAGTGCGCGCATGAACATGAATTTAAACAACCCAAAATTGGAACAGAAAGTGGTTTTCTTTTTCCTTTTTTTATCCACCCTGATCATAGTGACCCCCGTGATCTTAGTCATCGCGGTCATTGTGAACCGTGGTTCGAGCGTCCTGAATTGGGAATTTTTGAGCGCCATGCCGCGGATGGGAATGAGGGCTGGCGGCATTTTCCCCGCAATTGTCGGCACTTTTTATTTGGTGACGGGAACCTTGGTGTTTGCCCTTCCCGTCGGTATTTTTTCCGCCATTTATTTATCTGAATATTCGAAGCGGAATTTATTGACCCGCATGATCGAGCTTGCCATTGTGAATCTGGCCGGCGTACCCTCTGTGGTGTACGGACTTTTCGGTTTGGGGCTTTTTGTGGTTTTCTTGAAATTTGGGGCGTCCCTTTTGGCGGGTTCATTAACGCTGGCCGTGATGGTGCTTCCCGTCATCATCACGGCTTCGCGGGAAGCGTTACAATCGGTGCCGAAGTCATTTCGGGAAGTGAGTTATTCGCTTGGCGCGACCCGATGGCAGACGATCCGCCATGCCGTGCTTCCTCACGCGCTTCCCGGCATTTTAACGGGCGCCATTTTGAGTTTGAGCCGCGCGGCGGGCGAGACCGCGCCGATTCTTTTTACCGTCGCAGCTTTTTATCTGCCGAGGCTTCCGAAGTCCATTTTCGATCAGGTGATGGCGCTTCCTTATCATTTATATGTTTTGTCTACGCAAGTACCCAATGTACGCTTAGAGCTCCAGTATGGAACGGCACTCGTCCTCGTTGGGCTGATCGTCTTCGCCAATCTTTTTGCCGTGGTGATTCGCAGTTATTTTCGGGCTCGAAAACAATGGTAAACGTAAGCGAAAAAATTCAAATCAAAGCTCTTTCGGCTTCCTATGCCAGCGAGCCTGCGCTTAAAAACGTAAGTTTTTCAGTCAGAGAGAATGAAATTTTAGGCATCATCGGGCCTGCCAATAGCGGAAAAACCACTTTTTTGAGGACCTTGAATCGGCTGAATGACCTCGATTTTCATTATGTACATCAGGGCGAGGTTTTGATTGACGGCAAGGATATTTATAAAAATTGGAACGTCTTTGAGCTGCGCAAAAAAGTGGGGATGGTTTTTGCGCTGCCTGCCCCGCTTCCGATTTCGATTTTTGAGAACTTAGCTTATGGCCCTCGCCGGGATGGCGTTCGAAACCGGGGACGGCTGGAATCAATCGTTGAACAAAGTCTAAAATCAGCCTTTTTGTGGGAAGAAGTCAAAGACAGGCTTCATCAATCCGCCACGAAACTCTCAGGCGGCCAGCAGCAGCGTCTTTGTATCGCCAGAACACTTGCCCTTGAACCTGAGGTTATCCTCTTCGACGAGCCCTGTTCAGGACTGGATCCGATTTCGACGGCCAAAATTGAAGAGGCCATGCGTGAACTTAAGAAAAAATATACGCTTGTCTTAGTAACAAATAATACAAAACAAGCCGCGCGGGTAAGTGACCGCGTGGCATTTTTTCTGATGGGCGAACTGGTCGAAATCGATCAAACCCAGCGGATTTTCACCGTTCCCCGCGACAAACGAACAGAAGGGTATGTGTCGGGCCGTTATGGCTGATTCCAAAATTAAGATCCAAAATTTAAATCTTTACTACGGCAATTTTCACGCCCTAAAGGACGTGAACTTGGAAATTCCGGAAAGGCAAATTACAGCGATCATCGGCCCTTCCGGTTGCGGCAAATCGACGCTCTTAAGATGCCTCAATCGAATGAATGATTTGGTGGGGGGTGTCAAGATTGACGGAGAAGTGATGATTGACGGTGAAAATGTTTATCAAGCTTCCGTGGATTTAGTGAAGCTCCGGAAAAAAGTGGGGATGGTTTTCCAACGGCCCAATCCCTTTCCGATCTCGATTTTTGATAATGTGGCCTACGGGCCATCTATCCATCGGTTTGTTTCGCGTGCCCAACTTCCCGAGCTGGTCGAACGCAGTCTCGAAGCGGTGGGTCTGTGGAATGATTTGAAAGATCGTTTGTCGGAGTCTGCCCTTTTGCTTTCCGGCGAGCAACAACAGCGGCTTTGCATCGCGCGTCTTCTCGCGGTACGAGCCGATATTTTGCTGATGGATGAGCCGTGTTCGGCGCTCGATCCGATCGCCACCGAGCGCATAGAAGAGTTGATGCGTCAGCTCGTGAAAAATTATACAATTGTGATCGTGACCCATAACATGCAGCAAGCCGCGCGGGTCTCAAGCCGCGTGGCGTATTTTTATTTGGGAGAATTAATCGAGTTTGGGGCCACGCAAATTATTTTTACGCGTCCAAAGCGGCAGGAAACAGAAGATTATATTACAGGTAGATTTGGTTAACTTTTGGAGGTCGAAACATGCAGCGCCATTTTGATGCCGAATTAGTTCAATTAAAGGATAAATTATTTAAGATGGGCCTTTTAGTGGAAGAGGCGATTCGAAATTCGGTTCAATCGCTTGTGAAGCGGGATTCCAAGCTTGCCGAGGCGGTCATTGAAGGAGATCAAAAGATCAATATCCTCGAGATCGAAATTGACGAATTCGGCCATGAGTTGATTGCTTTAAGGCAGCCGACGGCCGTTGATTTGCGTTTCATTACGATGGTGCTTAAGATTAACAGCGATCTAGAACGAGGAGGCGACCAAGCGGTTAATATTGCCGAGAAGGCCATTGCGTTAAGCCGAGAAACACCGCTTAAATCTTATTTTGAAATTCCGAAAATGGCTGATTTGGCCATTGCGATGGTGAAGGAGGCTTTGGATTCGTTTGTAGAACGAGATGCCGCAAGGGCAAAAGCCATTTGTGAGAGAGATGACGAATTAGATACATTGAATGACGAAGTCTATCAGGAGCTTCAAGAAATTCTGAAGAAGCAATCGCTTGAAGTGTCACAAGCCGTGAGCCTGATCATGGTCGCCCACAATTTGGAACGAATCGGAGATTTAGCCACGAACATTGCGGAAGATGTGATTTATCTTGCCAAAGGCATCGACATCCGTCATCACATTACCGAGCGGCGCGGGGATTGAAGGAATTCTTATTCCGACAGCTTGCTTCGCGGATAAATTTGAAGCCTGTATTTTTGAATCAACTCATTTCCTGAGTCCGCGCCGTTATCCAGTTCGCTGACTAACTCTGTGAAACGGTCCACGTCAAAGGAAGTAAACATACTATCCCGATCCAAATCATAGAGAAGCGGAAACGATTCTCTTTGATTGCTTTGCTCGCCCTTAAACCGAATGGCCAGTTGCAAGCCCGTCAGTTTTTGGCCATTTAAGCTTTCTACGATGGATTGAAATTGCTTCACATCAAAATCGTTCAACTTTAGATCACGGTTAAGATCAAGCCACTGATTTTGTTTCACATAGGGAAGCGGGTTTAACTCTTCCTGCGGAGTAATCATTCTACCCGCGTTTTGTCCCGTAAGCGGCGCTAAATCACTGAATGCAGGAACGGCAAATTCTTTTTCTTCTTTGGCATTTGATATCGTTGAAATGATTAACAGGCAAATTAAAGCGCTTAAAACCGTGATCACTTTTCCAAATTTCATCTTTTGATCCTCCCGTTTTTGATATAAAGCAAAACTACCACATGAGTTACAGACAGTCAAACATGGGGCAGTTATTTAACCTTTTTAATTAGTTTGTGGATCAAAAATTAGGTGTAAGAAGGGTTTTGCGATGGACAATTTTTCAAGGATTTAGTAAACTTAATTACCTGCCTTATAAAAAGTTACCACCAAATTTGGTTAACAAGGTTGGGAGATTCTTACTCATGAAGTATCGTCGGTTTCAAAAATCAGGAGTGACCACTTCAGAAATTGGCTTTGGCCTTTGGACAGTTTCCACGGGGTGGTGGGGCAAGGTAGATGAAGAAAAATCAGTCCGCCTGCTTCAAAAAGCCTTTGATCACGGGATTATTTTCTACGATACGGCAGATACGTATGGAAACGGGCTGGGCGAAACTTTATTGGCCAAAGCGTTTAACGGAAAACGCAACCAGATTACGATTTCGACCAAGTTTGGCTATGATTTTTATCATTTTTCGGGCGAGCGGAAGGGTCAGCAGGAAATTCCCCAGGATTTTTCTCCCGCCTACGTGCGTTTTGCCTGTGAAGAATCGCTGAAGCGGCTTGAGACCGATCACATCGATTTTTACCAGATTCACAATTCCAAGATGGACGCGGTCATGAATGATGAGCTCTTCGAAACGCTCGAGCAGTTGAAGGCGGACGGAAAAATTTTAAGTTACGGCGCCGCCCTCGGCCCTGCCATCGGCTGGCGGGAAGAGGGCGTCAAGGTGATGCGGGAGCGGAAAATCGAAGGCCTTCACACGATCTATAATTTATTAGAGCAGGATCCCGGCCGGGATTTCTTCCCGATCGCGGAAGAATATCAAATCGGTATTTTGGTTCGCGTGCCTCATTCTTCCGGAATGCTTGAAGGCGTTTACACCAAAGATACCAAGTTTGATGAAAAGGACCACCGCTCTCATCGGCCTCGTTCTTGGCTGATCGAGGGGCTCCAGAAAATAGACCGCCTCAAATTTTTGACGGATAACACCGGAAGGACCATCGGCCAAGCCGCGCT